>JABFWJ010000359.1 GCA_013362295.1 Thermoleophilia bacterium | reverse complement strand
GCGCGTGCGCAGCCGCAGCGTCGAATGATCACCGGAGTGGAAGAGCTTCGACGCGTGTACCGGCCGGCCGAGGCGGTCGAGCACCTCAAGCTCGACATCGTTGTCGCTGTGCGGCGCCGCGTCGAAAATGTCGCCGATGCGCTGCGTCCCGCGAGAAGTCGCGATCCGCGTGTCGGCGGAGCAGCAATATCTCATCGCCGCTGGTGGGTCGTCGTCAATCGAGCCGAAGTTGCCCTGTCCGTCGACCAGCGGATAGCGCAGGGAGAACGGCTGCGCCATGCGCACGAGCGTGTCGTAGATCGCGCTGTCGCCGTGCGGGTGATGGTTCCCCATCACGTAGCCGACGATGTTCGCGCTCTTCACGTACGGCCGGCCGGGACGGTTGCCGTTCGTCCACATCGAGTAGAGGACGCGGCGGTGCACCGGCTTCAGCCCGTCGCGCACGTCCGGCAGCGCGCGCGAGACGATGACCGACATCGCGTAGTCGAGGAAGCTCGAGCGCATCTCCTGCTCGAGCTCGCGCGGCTCGATGCGGCCGGGACCCAGAGCGCCTGTGTCGAGCTCAGACAACAGGGCGCCTACACATCGAGGAACTTGACGCTGGTCGCGTTCTCTTCGATGAACAGGCGCCGCGGCTCGACCGCGTCACCCATCAGCATCGAGAACACCTGGTTCGCCGCGGATGCGTCCTCGACCTCGACCCGGATCAGCAGGCGCTTCGCCGGGTCCATCGTCGTCTCCCAGAGCTGCTCCGCGTTCATCTCGCCGAGGCCCTTGAAGCGCGAGACCTGGATACCCTGCTTCGCCGCGTCGAGGACGACGGCGCGGAGTGCCTCGAACGACTCGGCGACGACCGGCTCCTTCCCGACCACCACCGTGAACGGCGGCGCGCCCAACTGGTCGACGAGCTTCACGTAGGCGGTGCGCAGACCGAGGTAGATCGGAGAGGCGAGGAGCTCGACCGGGACGCTGATGTTGCGCGCGGCCGACGTCTCGTTCTCGATCACGCGGATGCGGAACGCATCGTCGTCGCCGTCAAGGAGCGAGAGCGCGTAGCCGTTGTCGCCGATCGCCTTCAGCGCGCCGGCGAGGTCCTTCGGGCTCTCGATCTGGTGCTCGACGAGACGGTGCAGGATCATCAGCTCCGTCGCCGGCTGCCCGAAGTCCGAGCGCAGGCGCGCGTGGTAGCCCTCGTACTGCTGCAGGTCCTTGACGAAGCGGTTCCACTTGGTCTCGGTGAGCTTCAGGGGCTCCCCACCACGCGACGTCACGGCGGCGTTCGGGATGCGCTCGCGCGCGAGCAGGTCCTCGAGTTGCGCGTCCTTCTCGAAATAGAACTCCTGGTTGCCGAGCTTCACCTTGTACAGCGGCGGGACGGCGATGTAGACGTAGCCCTGGTCGATCAGGTCGGGCATCTGCCGGTAGAGGAACGTGAGGATCAGGGTGCGGATGTGCGAGCCGTCGACGTCGGCGTCCGTCATCACGATCACGCGGTGGTAGCGGAGCTTCTCGATGTCGAACTCGTCGCCGATCGACGTGCCGATCGCGGTGATCATCGCCTGGATCTCGTTGTTCGAGAGGACCTTGTTGATGCGGTTCTTCTCGGAGTTGATGATCTTCCCGCGCAGCGGCAGGATCGCCTGGTAGGTGCGATCGCGGCCCATCTTGGCCGAGCCACCGGCGGAGTCGCCCTCGACGATGAAGAGCTCCGCGGACTCCGGATCCTTGATCGAGCAATCGGCGAGCTTGCCGGGGAGCGACATCGACTCGAGCGCCGACTTGCGGCGTGTGAGCTCGCGCGCCTTGCGCGCAGCCTGACGCGCGCGCTGCGCCGCGATCGCCTTGGTGATGATCTGCCGTGCGTCCGAGGGGTTCTCCTCGAAGAACTCGGCGAGCTTCTGGTTGACGGCGGTCGAGACGAGGCTCGCGATGCCGGGGTTGCCGAGCTTCGTCTTCGTCTGCCCTTCGAACTGGGGGTCCTGGAGCTTGACCGAGACGACGCCGGCGAGACCTTCGCGCACGTCCTCGCCCTCGAGGTTGTCCTCCTTCTCCTTCAGCAGGCCCTTGTCGCGCGCGTACTTGTTGACCGTCGAGGTGAGCGCCGAGCGGAAGCCCGAGAGGTGTGAGCCGCCTTCGTGGGTGTTGACGTTGTTGGCGAACGTGAACACCGACTCCTGGTAGGAGTTGTTCCACTGCATCGCGACTTCGACCTCGCCCTGGTCGCTCGCACTCTGGAAATAGACGATGTGCCTGTGCACCGCGTCCTTGGTCTCGTTGATGTAGCCGACGAAGTCCTTGATGCCGCCCTCGTAGTGGAACTCGACCGGCTTGCCGCCCTCGGCGCGCTCGTCGGTGAACTTGACCTTCAGCCCGCGCGTCAGGAACGCCGTCTCGCGGAAGCGCGCCAGCAGCGTGGTCGCGTCGTACACCGTCTCGTCGAAGATCTCCGCGTCGGCGAGGAACGAGATGGTCGTCCCGGTCTCGCTGCTCGTGCCGACCTCCTGCAGCGGGCCCTGCGGAACACCGCGGGCGAACTCCTGGCGATAGACCTTGCCGTCGCGCTCGACCTCGGCGACGAGCCACTCGGCGAGCGCGTTCACGACGGAGACGCCGACGCCGTGCAGGCCGCCGGAGACCTTGTAGCCCTCGCCGCCGAACTTGCCGCCGGCGTGCAGCTTCGTCAGCACGACCTCGAGCGCGGAGATGCCCTGGTCGGGGATCACGTCGACCGGGATGCCGCGGCCCCGGTCGCGCACGGTGACCGAGTTGTCGGGGTGAATCGTGATCTCGACCGAGTCGTTGTGGCCTGCGAGCGCCTCGTCGACGGCGTTGTCGAGCAGCTCGGTGATCAGGTGATGCAGGCCGCGAATTCCGGTCGAGCCGATGTACATCCCGGGGCGGAGGCGGACCGGCTCGAGCCCTTCGAGCACGGTAATGTCCTTGGCCGAGTAGCCGGCCTTCGCCTGAGTCTTCGCCATAATCAAGAAAGGCCTGCAAAACGGCCGTTTTGCGAGGCACTGGAAGTGTATCAGATCGGGCGGTCCGAGCGCCCGCGCGCCAGGCTCAAAGAGACCGCTTTTTCCACACTTTCGCGCAGCTTCTCGTCGTCGATGCGGGAGGCGATCGCACGCGCCCGCTCGACCTCCTCCGGGGTCGCCTCGACGACGTCGGGAGGACGCTCGGGGGAAGCCTCCGGCAGCGGCCCGGGCGCAAAGCGGGCGCCGGGCACCTCGAGCCTCACCGCGATCTCCGCGGCGCGCTGCCCGAGCTCGAACGCCCACACGGAGTCGGCGGTGTTGACGTGCAGCGTGCCGTCGCGCGCGATGCGCGCAGGCCACGCGTTGCGGGCGATCGCTTCCCCGACGACCGCGGGCCAGCGCTCGACGAGGTCGGCCATCCCGGCCTGCGGGCCGAAGCGGGCGAGCTCCGATCTCACCTCAGGTCCGAGCGGATCCATGCTCCACCTCGACCAACTGTGCGGGCGCGATCGGCAGCGCCGAACGGTGCGTCGCGGTGATCATCGTCTGCCCCATGCCCGCGACACGGCGAGCGAGGACCTCGCGTCGCCCCGGGTCGAGCTCCGACAGAACATCGTCGAAAAGAAGGAGCGGCGGTGTCGGCAACAACTCGGCCTCCGCGAGCAGCAGTGACAGCACCGCGAGTCGCTGCTCGCCCTGCGAGCCGAAGCGGCGCAGGTCGCGCGCGCCGCTCGCAACGAGGACGTCGTCGAGATGCGGGCCGATGCCGGTCGTGCCGCGCTCGACGTCGCGCGCCAGGCCGGCCTCGAGGAGCGCGACCGTCGGAGGCTCGGCCTCGTAGCCGAGTCGCGCATCCGGCAGCCCGAGCTCGTCCGCCCGCTCGGCGAACGCGTGAGCGAGCGCCGCGAGGGTGGCGCGGCGCTGTTCGACGAGCGCTGCGCCGAGCTCCGCGACGCGTTCGGTCCACGGAGCGAGCGCGGTGTGATCCGACAGACGAAGCTGCACTCGCCGGAGTGCGGCGTTGCGCTGCGCCAGTGCGGCAAGGTAGTCCTGCGGCGCGCCGGCGCGGGCTGGGAACAGGCGCGCGAGCACACGGTCGAAGTAGGCCCGCCGCGCAGCCGGGCCGCCCTTGACAACGGTCAGCCGGTCGGGTGTGAAGACGAGCGTCGACAGCTCACGCCGCAGCGACTCGGCGGACGGAAGCCGCGCGCCGTTGAGACGGGCCTCCTTCGCCTGGTCGCGGCGGAGCGTCACCGAGACGTCGAGCTTCGTCTCCGCGCGGTAGCCGCCGAGCGCGATGCGGCCGGCGGGCTCGCCGAAGCGGATCAACTGCGCGTCCTGCCGCGTGCGCGGCGAGAACCCCTGCGTCGCCACGTGCAGCGACTCGAGCAGGTTCGTCTTGCCGACGCCGGTGGGCCCGACCACGAGCACGAGCCCGCGTGTCAGCGTGAGATCGAGGCTCGCGTACGAGCGATAGTTCCTGAGCGTGACGTGCTCGACGAGCAGCCAGCGTTGCCTAGCTCTCGAACACCTAGCCGGCGAGCCTGATCGGCATGATCAGGTAGACGTAGTCGTCGGCCTCGCCCTCGAGCACCGCCGGCCGGAGCGGGCTGATCAGCTTGAACTTGATCGTCTCGGAGTCGACCGAGTCGAGACCGTCGCGCAGGAACTCGGCGTTGAACCCGATCTCCATCGGCTCGCCGGTGAACGGCGCCGGCAGCGACTCGCGCGCCTCGCCGACATCCTGCGTCACCGCGGATACGGTCAAGTCCCCGTCGGCGAAACGCAGGCGGAGCGGCGAGTTGCGCTGCGCCATCAGGGAGACGCGCCGGACGACCTCGAGCAGCTCCTCTCGCGGCAGCGAGAGCTCGTACTCGAACTGCTCCGGGAGCAGCTGGCGGTAGTTCGGGAACTGGCCGTCGATGCGCCGTGTCGTCAGCCAGGTGCCGTCGGCGCCGAAGACGACGTGGTTCTCCTGCAGGCCGAGTTGCACCTCGTCCGCGCCGGTGGCGATGCGTGCGAGCTCCTGGAGCGCGCGGGCCGGGATAATCGCCTCGAGATCCGGAAGCGCGGCCTCGACCGGTGTCTCCTTGACGGCGAGGCGATACGAGTCCGTCGCGGCCATCACGATGCGGCCCGGCTCGAAGCGGACGAGGATGCCGGTGAGGACGGGGCGGCTCTCGTCGCGTGAGGCGCTGCGGCCGACACGCGCGACGGTCTCGACGAGTGCGTCCCGCTCGATCGCGTAGAGCGCGTCCGTGTTCACCTCGGGCAGCCTCGGGAAGTCCTCCGCCGAGTACGTGTGCAGCCGGTAGTTCGCGTTCCCTGCCGTGACGACGACAACCGCCTCTTCGGGCTTGTGCTCGATCGTCACGTCGTTGTCGGGCAAGGAGCGTGCGATGTCGAGCAGCAGCCGGCCGGGGACGACAACCGTTCCTTCGTCGGCCACCTGCGCGTCGACCGCCGCGCGGAGCGAGACCTCCATGTCGGTCGCAGCGAGATGCAGCTGGCCTTCCTCGGCGCGCAGTTGAATGCCGCCGAGCACGAGAACGGTGGTGCGCGCCGAGACCCCGCGCGCGACGATCGCGAGCTTGCCGGCAAGCTCCTCTTTCGCAACCGTAATC
>JABFWJ010000166.1 GCA_013362295.1 Thermoleophilia bacterium | reverse complement strand
ACTCAGCCGACGTCGTCGTCGACGCGGTCGGGATCGAGGCGACCTGGCGCGGCGCGATTGGGGCCGTCCGCTCGGGCGGCTCGGTGTGCGTCGTCGGCCTCGGGCAGGCCGAGGGCGTCGTCCCGATGGGAGAGCTCGTGCGGCGCGGCGTCACCGTACGCGGCCACTACGCGTACACGCGCGAGGACTTCTCCACGGCACTCGAACTGCTCGCCGTGCACACGCCGCCGCTCGACTGGCTGAGCGTCGTCCGGCTCGAACAGGCAGCCGATGGCTTTCGCCGTCTCGTCGACGAGCCGGAGACAGTGACGAAGGTGCTCGTCTCGATCGGCGGCGGATGAGCATGCTCGCCGGCCGCACGGCGCTCGTGACGGGCGCGGCGAACGGGATCGGCCGCGCGATCGCCGAGCGCCTGGTCGCCGAGGGCGCACGTGTCGCCGCGGTCGACGTCGAGCCGCTGCCGGAGCTCGGCCCGGCGGTGACCGCGTTTCGCTTCGACGTCTCGCGCACCGAGGAGCTCGACGCGCTCATGGGACGCGTGGAAGAGGAGCTCGGCCCACTCGACGTACTCGTCAACGACGCCGGCATCTTCGAGTCGACGCCGGTGGCGGGGCTGACCATCGAGGCCTACCGGCGCGTGCTCGCGGTCGATCTCGACGCGGCGGTCTTCCTGGCCGCGAGCGCGGGCCGCCGCATGAGCGAGCGTGGCTACGGGCGCATCGTCAACGTCACCTCGATCCACGGGCGCTTCTCGGCGACGCTCTCGCTCGCGTACGACGTCGCGAAGGCGGGGCTCGAGGCGGCGACGCGCACGCTCGCAGTCGAGCTCGGTCACCACGGCGTGCTGGCGAACGCGGTCGCGCCGGGCTTCGTCGCCACGAGGATGTCGGTGGTCGACGGCCGCAACGAGCTCGAGAGCGACTGGTTCACCGGCGTCTACGTCGAGCACGGCAAGCTGCCGCTGCGGCGGGCGGCCACGCCGGACGAGGTGGCAGCGCTCGTCGCTTGGCTCGCGAGCGAGCGGAACACGTACGTGACCGGGCAGACAGTCGGCGTCGACGGCGGGCTGACGGTGACGTTCTGAGCGGACGCCGGGAGCGCGCGCTCGAGGTCGCCCGCGCCGCCGGCGCGGACCTCTTGCTCGCTGCGCGCCCGGCCACTGTTGCGTGGCTGTGCGGCTACGTGATCGAGCTCGACGGCGGCCCAGGCCCGTTCGCGCTCTCGCCGCTCCTGCTCCTGCGTCCGGACGAGCGACCGCTCGCGGTCGTGAGCGAAGACGAAGCACCCGCCTTCGCCGCGCTCGGCTGCGACGTCGCGGCGTACCCCGGCTTCACGCTCGCCCCGCTCGACCCGGTCGCGGGCGCACGGTCCGCGCTCGCCCGGACACTCGGCGGCGCCCGCGTCGCAACGGAGACGGGGTGGCTGCCGGCGGCACTCGCCGACGGGCATCGCCTCGTCGACGTCGCCGGCGAGCTCGTCGCCGCGCGGGCGGTCAAGGACCCGGACGAGCTCGAGGCACTTCGCGCGGCGATTGCCGTCTGCGACGCCGGCCAGCGCGCCGCGCGCGTGCACGCTCGGCCCGGCATCTCCGAGCTGGAGCTGTGGGCGTCCGTCCGCGCAGCGGTCGACGAGGCCGCTGGCTGCCGGACCGCGCTCGTCGCCGATCTCGTCAGCGGCAGCCGAACGGCGGACGTCGGCGGCGCACCCGGCGCGCGCGTGCTGGAGGAGGGCGACCTCGTGCTCTGCGACCTGGTCCCGCGCGTGCGCGGCTACTGGGGCGACTCGTGCGCGACGTTCGCGGTCGGCGAGCCCGACGACGCGGCGCGCGCGCAGCACGCGGCGGCATCTGAGGCGCTTGCGCGCGGCATCGCCGCCCTCGGGCCCGGCGTCCGTGCGTGCGAGCTCGACGCGCTCGTGCGCGACGGGCTCGACTATCCGCACCACACCGGACACGGGCTCGGCGCCGACTGGCACGAGCTGCCGCGCATCGTCCCGGACGGCGACGCCGTCCTCCAGCCCGGGATGGTCGTCGCGCTCGAGCCCGGCGTCTACGCGGACGGCCGCGGCGTCCGCTGCGAACAGGTTGCCGTCGTCACCGACGACGGCTGCGAAGTCCTCTCCGGCCACGAGCTCGCGCTGTGATGCCGGAGTGGAGGGATTCGACCACCAAGGAGGCGCAATGAGCAGGAAACGGCTCGCGGCGGCCCTCGCCGTCGCCCTCGCGTGCGGAGCGGCCGCGCTCGCGGGAAGCGGCACCGGCCGCGGACAGGCCGCTGCGCGTGCGGCGTTCCCGACTGGACCGGTCCACCTGACGATGTGGTGGTGGGGGGAGCAGGAGGCGGCCGGCGCGAAGGGCTGGCTCGCCGATACGGTCCGGTTGTACGAGCAGAAGCATCCGAACGTCACGATCAAGACCGTCCTGCAGACGACCGACGGACTGATCCCTTCGTTCAAGGCCGCCGCGGCGGCGAAGAAAGGCCCCGACCTCCAGTACTTCTGGGGCGGGATCTGGTCGGTCGGCGACGCGTGGGCCGGCAACACGAAGCCCGTCTCGGACTACATCCCGAGATCCGAGCTCCGCCACTACCTGAACATCCGCGAGGACACGTGGAACGGGAAGGTCTGGACGGCGCCGTGGTACGTCCAGCCGTCGTTCCCGGTGCTCTACCGCAAGGACGTGCTGGCGAAGGCCGGGATCGCGCCGCCGCGCACGTGGTCGCAGCTGCTCTCGGCGTGCGACAAGCTCAACGCGAAGGGGATCATCCCGATGGCGGGCGGGATCAAGGACGGCTGGTTCGGCGGCTGGCTGTTCTCGCTGATCGGCGCGCAGAACCTGCGCTCGCTCTCCGACCTGCTCGCGGCCGTCTCGGGAGAGAAGAAGTTCACCGACCCCGAGTTCGTCGCGTGGTGGCAGCGACTCCACCAGATGCGCGACCACAAGTGCTGGAACAACGACATCAACTCGCTCCAGCTCTACCAGGGTCAGCAGAAGTGGGCCGCAGGCAAAGCGGCGATGACGATCACTGCGGGCTCTGACGTGAAGAAGTTCGTCGGCCAGGTCGGCGTCGCGAAGGTCGGCCTGATGCCGATGCCGAAGTGGGCGAACGGACCCTACGCGGGCAAGCTCGGGTCGACATCGCAGACCGTCGGCATCACGGCGTGGACGAAGTACCCGCAGGTCGACGCCGACTTCATCATGTTCATGCACAGTCCGAAGCGGATGAAGGCGTGGTACAAGATCACGGGCGCGTTCCCCGCCGACGACCGCTTCGACAAGAGCCAGATCACGCTGCCGCAGCAGCGCTTGATGTTCTCGCTGGTGACGCACGGAGCACCGTACCTCGAGAACTTCATCCCGACCGAGCTCGATTCGAAGGCGAACTTCGGCCAGTCGCAGCTCCTGCTGGGCGGTTCGGCGAACGCCGAGCAGGCGGCGGCCACGACGGAACGGATCGCGCAGCGGATCAGGCTCACGCAGCGTCAGACAGTCGCCAACTTCAAGTCGTGGGCGGCCTCGTTCCACTAGCCTCGACCCGACCGGCGGCGGCTCCGGGCACGAACGCATGAACGTGTCCGGGGCCGTCGCGGCCGACCGTCCGCACCAGCGCCGCCGCGTGCGCCTCGGGCGGCTCGAACCGCTCGTGTGGATCGCGCCGGCGGCATGCGTCGTCCTGTTCGTCTTCGGATACTCGATGGTCGAGCTCGTGCGCACCGCGCTCGTGTACCAGGGGCGGTGGGCCGGGCTCGCGAACTTCCGGCTCACCCTCTCCGACTCCGAGTTCCGAACCGCGGTCGAGCACAACGCGCGCCTGCTGATCGCGGTGCCACTGCTCGTCGCCTCCGCGCTCGTGCTCGCGATCCTGCTTTTCGAAGCGCTGCGCGGCTGGCGCTTCCATCGCGCCGCGATCTTCCTTCCCTACGTGCTGCCGATCCCGGTGATCGGCGTGATCTTCGGCCAGCTGCTCGAGCTGAACGGGCTGCTGAACAGCGCGCTGCGCTCGCTCGGGCTGGGGTTTCTCGCGGTCGACTGGCTCGGCCAGCCGCGCTGGGCGCTCTGGACGATGACGGGCGTGATCATCTGGAAGGAGCTCGGCTTCGGCGTCGTGCTCCTGCTCGCCCGCCTGCTGTCGCTGCCGATGGAGACATTCGAAGCGGCGCGGATCGACGGCGCCCGCTTCTTCCGCCTGCACCGGTACGTGACCGTGCCGCAGCTCGGCGGGGTGATCGCGTTCTACGTCGTCGTCGAGGCGATCACGATGGTCTCCTGGGTCTTCAACTACGTCTACGTGATGACGAATGGACAGGGCGGACCCGGCGACGCGACGGTCGTGAGCGAGCTCTACATCTACCAGACCGCGTTCCAGTACCAGGCGCCGGAGGTGGCAGCGTCCGCAGCGGCGCTCCTCTTCGGTGCGACGCTTCTCCTGATCATCCTCTTCTTCCGCGTTCAGCGTCGCACGGGTGTGGGGATCGATGACTAGGGCGCTCGGCAGGGTCGTGAAACACGCGCTGCTCGTCGCCGCGACCGCGGCGTCGCTCGCGCCCGTCTACGTGATGGTGAGCGCGGCGCTGAAGACGCAGCCGACGTTCCTCGCCCATCCATGGGGACTGCCGCTGCACCCGACGCTGAACGGGTTCCGCAGCGCGTTGGCGGATCAGTTTCCGCGCTGGTTTGCGAACAGCGTGATCCTCACGAGTGCCTCGGTCGTCGCCACGCTCACGCTTGCAGCGCTCGCCGGTTGGGGCTTCACGCGCTGGGACTTCCGCGGACGTGACACGTTGCTCGGCGTGCTCGTCTCGCTGATGGTGGTTCCGCCCGTCGTCCTGCTCGTCCCGCTGTTCGTGTTCGGAGTCAAGCTCGGTTGGATCTCGACGTTCCGGCTCGTGATTCTGATCTACGTCGGGCTGATGCTGCCCTTCTCGATCTACATGCTTGCGAACTTCTTCCGCACGATCCCGCGCAGCCTGATCGAGGCGGCGGTGTGCGACGGCGCGTCCTCGTGGAGCGTGTTCCGCCGCATCGTGCTGCCGCTCTCGGCGGCGCCGCTCGTCACGCTCGCGATCGTCAACCTGCTCTGGGTCTGGAACGAGCTCCTGATCGCGCTCGTCTTCCTGCAGGACGACTCGAAGAAGACGCTGATGGTCGGGATCACCGGCTTCCAGAGCCGCTACAGCCTGAACGTGCCGGTGATCATGTCCGGTCTCACGCTCGCGACGTTGCCGGTCGTCACGCTGTACGTATTCGGTCAGCGCTACTTCGTTCGCGGTCTGGTTTCGGGTGCCGTCAAGGGCGAGTGACGGATCCGCGTAGGCAAATGACGGATCGACTCGAGCTCACCCGCTGAGCGCGGTCGCGGGGAGGCCGTCCGTCCCGGCGAAGTGACACGCGCTTCGCTGAGGACCCGCCTCGCGCGCGACGAGCTCTGGTTCCACCTCCGCACAGATGCGCTCCGCCTTCCAGCAGCGCGTGCGGAACACGCAGCCGCTCGGCGGCTCGGCGGCGCTCGGGATCTCGCCCTCGAGCACGATCTGCTTGCGCACGCCGCGAAGCTCCGGATCCGGGACCGGCGCGGCTGAGACGAGTGCCTGCGTGTACGGATGCGTCGGCCGTTCGTAG
>JABFWJ010000473.1 GCA_013362295.1 Thermoleophilia bacterium | reverse complement strand
CGAGCACCTTACGGCCGTCGTCGCCGCCGAGGCCGAGAGACGGGACTACCAACACCGCGGCGGCCGCGAGCGCGGCCACCACGAGGAGCGGTGCCTTCATTGCATCCTCCTGACGATGGGGGTCGCCGGAGGTACGACACAGACGCGCGGATGGATTCCCCGCTACAACACAACCCGCGGCGGGGTGCCGGAGCGGCCGAACGGGGCGGTCTTGAAAACCGCTGACGGCGGAAGTCGTCCGTGGGTTCGAATCCCACCCCCGCCGCTGGGTGTTCCCAACAACGGAACCAGTCGCGATCCCCGGGACCTGCGATGAGTCTCGCACCGGACCGCGGTCTTAGCGATGACCTGTTCGGGTCGACGCCGCGTCCCGGTCGTCGGCCCCCTCGAACCGATCCGAAAGGACGCAGCCATGGGCATGAGCTTCCCCGGGGAATCGACGGAGTACCGCGCGGCGCGCCAGCGCCTGCTCGAACGGGAGATCGAGCTCCGGCGGTCGACGGAGGCGCTCGCCGAGGCGAGGCGGGCGCTGCCGCCGGGCGGGATCGTCCCGGAGGATTACGTCTTCGAGGGCGCCGCTGCTGACGGCACGCCGACTGCGGTACGGATGTCCGAGCTCTTCTCCGACGGTAAGGACTCGCTGATCATCTACAGCTTCATGTTTCCGCGCGATCCAGGCGACACGCGGCCGGGCCCGGCGTCCGGTGAGTCGGCGCTCCTGCCGCTCGCAGAAGGCCCATGCCCCTCGTGCGTCGGTTTCCTCGACCAGCTCGACGGCGTGGCCGAGCACGTCGGGCAGCTTGTCAACTTCGTCGTCGTCGCCAAGGCGCCGATCTCGCGCGTCCTCACGTTCGCGAGGGAGCGCGGCTGGACCGGTCTACGCCTCGTCTCCTCGGCGCACAACAGCTACAACCGTGACTACCACGGCGAGAACGCCGACGGGGCCCAGCGCCCGCTGCTGAACGTGTTCCATCGCGACGGTGACACGATCCGGCACTTCTGGGCGTCGGAGCTCTTGTACGCGCCCAGGGACCCGGGGCAGGATCCCCGTCACGTCGGGACGATCGAGGCGCTCTGGAACCTCCTCGACCTGACTCCCGAGGGACGGCCGGCCGTCTGGGACGAGCAGCTCGCGTATCCCTGATCACGAGCCGTTCGGCGCCGGCGCGCGCTCAGACGTCGAATCCCGCGTCCCGCTCACTCACCGTCGAGCCGTACGGCGACGTCGCCGTCGATCTCGCCCAGTGCGTAGTGCCCTGACTGCACCGGGCCGGGGTTCACGATCGTGCTCGCGCCGATCGCGTCGACTGCGCGAGCTTCGTGAATGTGGCCGCAGAGGACGAGGTCCGGCTGGGCGCGCTCGACGAACGAACGGATCACCGTGCTGCCGACGTGCTCGCCGCTCTGCAGCAGGTCGCAGGCGGTTCCGGCGGGCGGGGCGTGCGGGCAGAAGACGAGCACGCGGCAATCGCGAACGGCTTCGTAGCCGCGGGCGATTCGGCGCTCCAGCTCGTCGTCGACGAGCTCGTAGGGCGTCGCGAGCGGGGAGACCGGGGCGGCGGAGACACCGAACACGCCGACCTCGTCGAGAACGATTCCGCGTCCGTCGAGCGAGACGCCGAGGTCGACCAGGCGTCCGTCGATCTCCGGCGAGTCCATATTGCCGGGCACCGCGTAGACGCGCGGGGCGAGCGGGCGCCACGACTCGATCGCCCGCTCGACCTCGTCCGGCGTGCCGGCCGTGGTGATGTCACCGCCGACGAGCAGGAGGTCGACCGCGCCCACGGCCGAGACGGCAGCCGTAACGGCTTCGGCTCGGCCGTGGACGTCGACGACGTAAACGAGCTTCAGGCGTGTGCCTCGACGCGGGCGGCTCCTGCCGACGGCGTCACGATGCTCGTATGCCCGTCTTCCCAGCGAATGCGCAGGCGGGGCGGGTCCTCTTTGAGGATCTCCTCGACGATGCCTGCGCGGGCCGGTTGACCAACCTTCTCCGACTCGAACACGATCTTGTCTCCGACGTCTGCCTTCATGTCACTCCTCACCCGGTCGCGGGTAGTGTCTCGCCGATCGGCGTCAGCTCGCCGTTCACCGTGATGCGATAGCCGTGCGCGGTGCCGCGGGGCGTCGCGTAGACGTCGGCGGTGTGCGTCGTCGGCGTCTCCGCGATCTGGTGCAACGTGACGCTGCCCTCGCGCTCGGCCAGCTCGGCCACCGCGCGTGCCTGAGCCGCGGTCAATTCGATGCTCATGCCATCATAGTTTTGCCGCTTCGCGGCGAGAGGCAAACGGGGTCGGTCGAACAGGTCGAACCTACACTCCGGCGGTGCGCTTTCTCCGTCCCGCGGCCGGACTGGTCGCGACCGCGCTCTGTGTCGCGTATCTCGTGTGGAAGGTCGATCTCCACAAGACTCTGCAGGTGCTCCGCGGCGCCGATGCGGCGCTGCTGCTCGCGGCGTACGCGGTGCTCGTGGCGGCGTTGCTCCCGCTGGCGTGGCGCTGGCAGCGGCTCCTCGCCTCCCGCGGCGTGGAGGAGCCGTACCTCCGGCTCCTGCGCTCGTACTTCGTCGCCTACGCCCTCGGCCAGTTGCTGCCGACGTCGCTCGGCGGCGACGCGACGCGGATCTACGACGTCGCGCGCCGCCGCCCCGACCGGCGCGGCGCCGTGACGGGATCGGTGATCGTGGAGCGCGTGCTCGGCGGTTTCGCCACGCTGGCGCTCGCTGCGATCGGCGTCGTGATCGCCGTGGGACGGTACGACGTGGGCCCGTACCTGTGGCTCGAGCTCGGGATCGCGCTCGGGGCCGTCGTCCTCGGCGTCTTGATGTTCTCGCGGCGCGAGCGTGGCGCGCTGCGGACGCTCGGGCCGGTCGCGCGGCTCTTGCGCGTGGAGCGGCCGGCGCGGAGCCTCTACGAAGGAGTGCACGCCTACCGCGCGACGCCGAGGCTGCTCGTCGGTCTCTTCGGCCTGACGCTGCTCGTGCAGGCGTTTCGCGTCCTGACGATCTACCTGGCGGGCCGCGCCGCGCACGTGCCGCTCTCGGCCGTCCCGTACTTCGTGATGGGGCCGCTGCTGTTCCTGGTCATGCTCGTCCCGTTCACGATCAACGGGCTGGCCGTGCGCGAGTCGTTCTTCGTCAGCTTCCTGACCCAGCTCGGCGTGGGTGCGGACCGGGCGTTCGTGACCGGGTTCCTCTACTTCTTGCTCTCGGTGGCGCTCGCGCTGCCCGGAACGGTGCTGCTCGGCCTCGGAAGCGTTCGCGGCCTCGCGCGCGGCCGCGAGGCGTCGGGCTAGAGCGTGCTCGTGGGCAACCCTTGAATATCGGATTACGATGTGTCAGGCTGGGAGTCGTCGGTGGCAGCCCGGGGACTGCGGCCGACCTGCCTAGGGCAGCAGCGTTCCGGGAGGGCGGCCCTCCCGGAGGCCGCTGCCCGCGGACCGGGTCCTAGGACCAAAGGCTCATTGCGCCACTTCGCTCCGCCCGCGACGCTCCGCAAGGAGCGTCGCTGGGATGAGAGACGTACTGGGAGCCCCGGTTGCGGCGCCGCCTGCGATCCGTCGGAGCGGGCGGGCGGCGGCATCCCCCGAACCGCGAGCCCACGGCGTCTCGTACGCTCGCGGGATGCGCTCGCCCTCGCTCCGGCGTGTCCTGCTCCAGTTCGCCGCCTCCGGCCTCGTCGCCGTCCTGATCGTCGCCCTCGCCGCCGTCTTCGCGTTTCGGAAGCAGGGCGAGCACGAATCGATGCGCGATGCCCGGCGCGTGACCGAGCTGATTGCCCGCACCGTCATCAAGCCCCGTCTCTCGGACGCGATCTTGCAAGGCGACCCACGCGCGATCAGGGCGCTCGATCAGGTCGTTCGCCCCAATGTCGTCCGCGACCCGATCGTGCGTGTGAAGCTCTGGGCGGCCGACGGGCGCATCGTCTATTCGGACGAGCCGCGCCTGATCGGCCATCGCTACCGACTCGATCGCGAGGAGCAGCTGGCCTTCAAGGGCGGACAGGTGCCGGCAGACATCAGCGACCTCTCGAACCCGGAGAATCGATTCGAGCGCAACCAGAAGAAGCTGCTCGAGGTGTACGCGCCGGTCAAGACCCGTTCCGGGCGCACGTTGCTCTTCGAGGCGTACCTCCGGTTCAGCTCGGTCGCCGCGACCGGCCGCAAGGTCTGGATCGCGTTCGCGCCGGCCCTCCTGATCGGGCTCGTGCTCCTCTGGCTCACCCAGGTCCCGCTCGCCCTCTCGCTCGCCCGGCGGCTCCGCAGCGGCCAGCGCGACCGCGAGGGCCTGCTGCTGCGTGCGCTGGAAGCCTCCGACACGGAACGGCGCCGCATCGCCTCCGACCTGCACGACGGCGCGGTGCAACACCTTGCCGGGACGTCGTTCAGCCTCGCGGGCGCGGCCGAACGCGCCACCGACGACCATTCCCGGACACTGCTCCGCGATGCCGCCACCTCGACGAGGCGCGCCGTGCGCGAGCTGCGCTCGCTGCTCGTGGAGCTCTACCCACCGAACCTCCACGATGCCGGTCTCGAGCCTGCACTCTCCGACCTGCTCGCGCGCGCCGGGAGGAGCGGCGCCGAGACGGAGCTCGAGATCGACCCGCGCGTCGTCCTTTCCGCGGACGAGGCCCAGCTCGTGTTCCGCACCGCCCAGGAGGCCGTGCGCAACGTGACGGCACACGCGGCCGCCTCGCGTGTCGCGATCAGGCTGGCGGAAGAGGAGGGCAGCTACGTGTTGGCGGTCTCGGACAACGGACGCGGCTTCGTCGTCGACGCACGACGCGGACGGCGCGCACACGGTCACCTGGGCCTCGATCTGCTCGCAGACCGTGCGCGCGATCTCGGCGCGACCCTCGAGGTCGAGTCGGCGCCGGGGCAGGGCACGACGCTGATCCTGCGCGGGCCCACGAAATGATCCGCGTGCTCGTGGTCGACGACCACGCGGTCGTGCGCGGCGGCCTCGAAGAGTTGCTCCGCGGCCCGGAGGACATCGAGCTGGTCGGTTCGTGCGCCGACGGGCAGAAAGCGCTCGAGCTGCTGCTCTCGCGGCGTCCCGACGTGGTGCTGATGGATCTGCAGATGCCCGGCCTCGACGGAACCGAGGCCACGGCGCGCATGCGGGAGCTCTTACCCGGCGCCCAGGTCGTCGTGCTCACGTCCTTTTCGGATCGTGAGCGGATCCTCAGCGCCCTCGAAGCGGGCGCCGTCGGCTACCTCCTGAAGGACGCCGACCCGGACGAGGTGCTCGCGGGAATCCGCGCGGCCTCGCGCGGCGAGTCGCCGATCGCCCCGAAGGCCGCGCGCGCGCTCCTCGACGCGCATCTGGGCCGTCCTGACGAGCCGCAGCTGAGCGCCCGCGAGCGCGAGATCCTCGCCCTCGTCGCGGCTGGTCTTCCCAACAAGGTGATCGGCCAGCGGCTCGGCATCGCCGAGAAGACCGTCAAGGTCCACCTGACGACGGTCTACCGGGCGATCGGGGTGCACGACCGCGTGCAGGCGGCGCTCTGGGCGCGCGAGCGCGGCCTCACCTCCTCGTAGATGATTGATTCCCAATTGGAGCACCCGCGGATGGGGGCCTGCACGCGGCGCATCGTGCCCGCCTCGCCCGGCACCAAGGCCCACC
>JABFWJ010000368.1 GCA_013362295.1 Thermoleophilia bacterium | reverse complement strand
CCCGGGTTCGACCCGATCGCTCTCGTCGGTCGGCGCGACAGCCTCGAGAACCGTGACGGTCACGCTGACCAAGGGCACGTGGACGTACTTCTGTGCGCCCCATGCGTCGGTCATGCACGGCTCGTTCCGCGTCAGCTGAACGCGCACCAATCGCACGTCACCGGCCGCGCCGACGGATCGGCGCGGCCGGCTTTCGACAACGATCAAAGGGGAGACAGATGATTCGGAGCATCCTCGCCGTAGGGACGGCCGTCGTTGGGGCGCTCGTGCTCGTCACCGCCGGCTTCGGCGGGTCGACGGCAGCCCCGACGACCCTGAAGGGGACCGTCGGACCGGGCTACACGATCAACCTGACGACCGCAAACGGCCAGCGCGTGAAGACCGTCAAGGCCGGCACCTATCGGATCACGGTCACCGACCAGTCGGGCCAGCACAACTTCATGCTCGGCAAGAGCGGAGCCACACCGCAGCAGCTGACTCAGGTCGGCTGGAAGGGCACGAAGACGATCACCGTCAAGCTGACGAACGGAACGTGGTCGTACTTCTGCGCGCCCCATTCGAACCAGATGTTCGGCAAGTTCGGCGTCGGCGGCGCAGCGTCCGCGACGGCCGCAGCGCCCACCGGCGCGAGCAAGGGCAGCGGCGGCGGGAGCGACGACGACGGCGACGACGACGGGGGGAACGACGACGGCCACGACGGCCACTCGTAGACCTCTCGTCTCCCGTAGGTGGAACGGCGGCGCGCCTCGTGGGCGCGCCGCCGTTTCTTTTCGGCTACTTGCTGCCGAGGGTGGCGGTCAGCGACTTCGTCGAGCCGCTGCGCAGGATGGTCAGCGTGATCCGGTCGCCCGGCTTGTGGCCGGCGATGAGCGCGCGCAGCTTCTCCGCGCTCGCGACGGTCGTGCCGTCGACCGCGGTGATCACGTCGCCGGCCTGCAGGCCGGCGGAGTCGGCCGCACTACCCGAGCTCACCTGACTGACGCCGACGCCGGAGCCGGCCGTCCGAACCTGGACGCCGAGCAGGGCGTGCTGCGCCTTCCCGGTGGCGACCAGCTGCGACACGATCGACCGCACGGTGTTCGACGGGATGGCGAAGCCGACGCCGTCGTTCCCGCCCGAGTCGCTCTGGATCTGCGACGTGACACCGATCACGTTGCCGTGGAGGTCGAGCAGCGGGCCCCCAGAGTTGCCGTGGTTGATTGCGGCATCCGTCTGGATCGCACCCTCGATCGGCGAGTCGTCGGGCGCCGTGATCTCACGGTTGAGCGCGCTGACGATGCCGCTCGTCACCGTGCCGTCGAGCCCGAACGGGTTGCCGATCGCCACCACGCCGTCGCCGACGGCGACCTGGCTCGAGTCGGCGAGCGACAGCGGGACGAGCTTCGACGCGGGCGCGTTCACGCGCACGACCGCGAGGTCGGTGCTCGGATCCGTCCCGACGACGGTGCCCTTGTACGTGGATCCGTCGGAGAACTTGACCGTCACCGACGTCGATCCGCTGACGACGTGCTGGTTCGTGACGATGTCGCCCTTGGCGTCGTAGACGAAGCCGGTGCCGAGCGCTTTCGAGCTCTGCGACCCGCCGGGGAAGGGCGAGTCCGGCGCCGCCTCGGTCGCATCGATCTCGACGACCGACGGTGTGTCGGCCTTCGCGATCTGGCCGACGGAGAGCGCCGACGAGGCGACGTTCGAGACGCTCGGCGTCGCGACGGCGGCCTGCTCGGCGTCGTGCGAGGAGCCGTGCGTCAGCGTGACGGCCGTGGCGCCTGCTCCTCCCCCTGCGAGCGCCGCCACGGCGACCGCGGCGGCCAGACGATTGTTGTTCCTGCGCATTTCGGTTTTCGGTCCTCCTGGTCTTTTGTCGTTACCCCAGGAGACCAGCGCGCGCTGTGCTCGGGCTGAGCGGGACCTAAGAAGTGCCTGAGAAGGCAGAGTGTGAGCCGTGTTCGACCTGCCCCCGGCGCTGCTCCATCGGGACTTCCGCCGCCTCTGGGCGTCGATGGTGGGCTCGGGCTTCGCGACGCAGATGGTCGCCGTCGCCGTCGGTTGGCAGGTCTTCGCCATCCACCGCAGCGCCTTCGACCTGGGGCTGATCGGGCTGGCGGAGTTCGCCCCGGTCGCGCTGCTCGCGCTGCCGGCCGGGCAGCTCGCCGACCGCCTGCCGCGGACGACGCTCGTCTTCGTCTCGAACCTTGCGGAAGCGCTCGTCGTCGTGCTGCTGCTGCTCGTCACGCTCGGCGGCGCCCGCGAGCTGTGGCAGTTCGTCGCCCTCGCGGCGCTCACGGGGTCGACCGCCGCGTTCGGCAACCCGGCCGTGCGCTCGCTGACGCCGGAGATCGTCCCGGCCGACCTGCTCGCGGGAGCGCTCGCGATGCGGTCGGTGGGCGGCCAGGCCGCAACGATCGCGGGGCCGGCCCTGGGCGGGCTGCTCTTCGCGATCCGCCCCGAAGTGGTCTACGCGGCCGGCGCCGCCATCCTCGTCGCGGCCGCCCTGCTCGTGCTCGGCGTCAGTCGCCCGGACGCAATCGAAGCTGCGGGCCCGGAGCCGCCCGGCGTGCAGCGTCTGGTCGCCGGCATCCGGTTCATCCGGGCGACGCCGGTCATCCTCGGCGCGATCTCGCTCGACCTGTTCGCCGTGCTCTTCGGCGGCGCCGTCGCGCTGCTGCCGCTCTTCGCGCGCGACATCCTCCACACCGGCCCCTTTGGGCTCGGCGTTCTGCGCAGCGCGACGGCGGTCGGCGCGGTGATCGCCGGCCTCCAGCTCACGCGCCGGCCGCTCGGCGCGCACGCGGGGCGGACGCTGCTCGTCGTCGTCGGGACGTTCGGCGCGAGCATGATCGTCTTCGGGCTCTCGCGCTGGTTCTGGCTCTCGGCGCTTGCGCTCGCGGTCAGCGGGTTCGTCGACATGTTCTCGATGAACATCCGTTCGACGACGGTTGCGCTCGCGACCCCGAACGAGCTGCGCGGACGGGTGAACGCCGTCGAGGGCGTGTTCGTCGGGGCCTCGAACGAGCTCGGCGCATTCGAGTCGGGTGCGGCGGCCGCGCTGCTCGGCGCGGTGCCTGCCGTCGTCGCCGGCGGCGCGATCACCATCGGCCTCGCGGTCGTCTGGCGGTGGGTCTTTCCCGCCCTCGCTACGGTCGACCGCCTCGAGGACGTACGGCCGCTCCGGTCAGCCGCCGGTGCTCGAGAAGTGCTGGTAGTCGGGCGTGCCCGTCCAGCGTCCGCCCCAGAGCCAGCCGACTGACGCGAAGGCGCGCACGAGCACGCCCCCCGCGACGGCCATGCCGGGGCGGTGGCGGGAACGATCGAGGAAGACGCGGCCGGCGGGCGGGCTGACGTAGCTGCCCTGGACGTAGGGATTCTCGATCGTGTTCACGTCGATCGCCTTGCCGAACGCGTGCGCCGACCAGCGCTTCGGGCCGGGCGCGGAGGCGTAGCGGCAGTTGAACGCGGAGGTGTTGTCGGCTGCCATCGAGCGCCGGTCGCTGCCGCCGTACCTGGCGGTCGGCTGCATGCGGCGGATCGGAAAGCGCGCGACGTAGAGGCGTCGGAAGACGATGGTCACGTCACCGGCGACGTCGCGGTGGACGACGATCGCGCCGGTGTGCGCGCGGCCGTCGAAGCCGACGAACGAGATCCGGAGCGTGCGGAGCTCGGAGGGGCCGACCGGGCAGCCGGGATGCCACGAACGGCCGAGCTCCGCCGCCGTAACGGGGCCGGCCGCGACGTGGAAGGGCGGAAGCGCCTGCATCGGTAGGGCAGAGTACGCGCGATGCTCGCCGTCCTCCTCGCGGTCGCGCTCCAGGGATGCCCGCAGCGCATCCAGGTCACCGCACCGAGTGCCCGCTCGACGACCGCCACGCTGAGCATGACCGAGTGCGGCCGCCGTGTCCTCGGGCCCTGGCGCGCGCGAGTCGGGCGTAACGGGCTCTCCGCGCACCATCGCGAAGGGGACGGCACGACGCCGACCGGCACCTTCGGGATCGGCCCGGTCGTCTACGGGCTCGATCCCGACCCCGGCCTGCAGCTCCGCTATCACCGCCTCGTCTGCGGCGACTGGTGGGACGGCGACCCGCGCTCGCCGACCTACAACTCGTTCCGCCACGTCGCCTGCGGGAGAAACCCGCCGTTCGCAGGCGGCAGCGAGGCGCTGTGGCGGATCACTCCGGCGTACAGGCTGTTCGCCTTCATCCGCTACAACGCGGCGCCCGCCGTTCCGGGACGGGGCTCCGCGATCTTCCTGCACGTCGACACGGGGCGCCCGACGAACGGCTGCGTGTCGCTCCCGCACGCGCGGCTCGCGGCCGTCCTGCGGCGCCTGCGACCCGGGGCCGCGATCTCGATTCACTCTGCATAATTTTCGTCCTTCTGTATAGTTCTCACCGATGCACTCGGCCGCGATCCTCGGTACCGCCGGCTACTCCGGCCAGGAGACGCTCGACCGCGTCCTCGCGCATCCGAACCTCGAGCTCGTCGCGCTGGGATCGGACTCGCTCGCCGGCGAGGGCGCCGCGGCGCTCGACCCGCGGCTGAACGGCTCGCTGCCTTCCTTCGTCTCGAACGCCGACGCGGCGGCCAGCGGCGCGGACATCCTCTTCCTCTGCCTCGACAACGCCGCGGCGGCCTCGTTCGAGCCCCCGGCGGACACGATCGTCGTCGACCTCTCGGGCGCACACCGGCTTGCCGACGAGGCCGCCGCGCGCACCTGGTACGGCAGCGCTCCGGGCGCGTGGAGCTACGGGCTGCCCGAGCTCTATCGGGCGAAGGGCCCGCTGATCGCGAACCCTGGCTGCTATGCGACGGCCGCGCTGCTCGCGCTCGGCCCGATCGCCCACGCGGTCGACGGACACGTGGTCGTCGACGCGAAGTCGGGCGTCTCCGGCGCGGGCCGCACGCTGAAGGCGACCTCGCACGCCGGGTCGGTGCTCGAGAACCTGTCGCCGTACGCAGTCGGCGCACACCGGCACGCCCCGGAGATCGCACAGCAGCTCGGGCTCCCTGTCTGCTTCGTGCCACACCTTCTCCCTGTGCGCCGAGGCCTGCTCGCGACGTGCTACGTGCAGACGGACGCGGACGTGCGCGCGCTGCTCGACGAGGCATACGCCGGCAGCCCGGTCGTCCGCGTGCTGCCGGAGGGCGTCACGCCGGAGCTCGCGCGCGTCCAGGGGACCGACGCCGCGGAGATCGGCGTGTTCGCCGATTCCGAGACGGCGACGACGATCGTGATCTGCGCGCTCGACAATCTCGGCAAGGGCGCCGCCGGACAGGCCGTGCAGAACGGGAACCTCGCGCTCGGTCTCGACGAGACGGCGGGCCTGCGCCTCAGCGGAGTGCTCGTATGAGCGTCACGGCCGCGAGCGGCTTCGTCGCCTCCGGCGTGCGCGCGAACATCCGCAAGGAGAAGCGCGACCTCGCGCTCGTGCGCTCTGTCGAGCAGGCGACGGGCGCCGCGGTGTGGACGCAGAACCGCGTGCTCGCCGCGCCGGTCGTCGTCTCGAAGCGGCACCTCGAGCGGGCCGAGCCGCAGGCGATCGTCGTCAACTCGGGAATCGCGAACGCCGCAACGGGTGCGCAGGGCGAGGCCGACTCCGTCGCAACTGCCGAGCGCGCCGCCGCGCTGCTCGGCTTGGC
>JABFWJ010000202.1 GCA_013362295.1 Thermoleophilia bacterium | reverse complement strand
GGACATCCTCTACGCGATCTGCGCGCCGCATGCGAAGACGATTGCGAACGAGGGCAACTACAACAACGAGCTCGGCGTGCCGCTGACGCTCGCGCGCATCGAAGAGGACACGGAGATCTGCATCACCGAGCTCGGGATGCGGGGGCTCGGGCAGATCGCCTACCTCGCATCCTTCACGAAGCCTGACATCGGCGTGATCACGAACGTAGGCCCCGTGCACCTCGAGCTCGTCGAGACGATCGAGAACGTCGCGCGCGCGAAGGCGGAGCTGATCGACGCGCTGCCGGCAGGCGGAATCGCCGTCGTGCCGGACGAGCCGCTGCTCGAGCCGTACCTGCAGCGCCCCGACATCTTCGTGAAGCGCGTCGCCGCCGACGCGCCGCTTCCGTTCACGCCGAACTTCACGGCGCGCCACCAGGTCGCCAATGCCCGGCTCGCCGCCGCGGTCGCCGAGTGTCTCGACGTTCCGCTCCCCGAGACGCTCACGGTCGAGTTCTCGAAGCTGCGCGAGGAGGAGCGGCCGCTTCCCGGCGGCGGCCTGCTCCTGAACGACTGCTACAACGCGAACCCGGTCTCGATGCGCGCAGCACTCGAGCATCTCGCCGAGCGCGGCGCCGGCCACCGTCGCGTCGCCGTCCTGGGCGCGATGGCCGAGCTCGGTGCGGGCAGCGCCGGCTATCACGAGGAGATCGGGGCGCTCCTGCGGGAGCTCGGGGTCGAGCACGTGATCGCCGTCGGCGACGAGGCCCGTGCCTACGGGGGCGATTGGGTGGCGACGGCCGCCGACGCGGCCGCGCGGCTGCGCGAGCAGCTGAAGCCCGGTGACGTCGTGCTCGTCAAGGGCTCGCGCTCGGTGGGACTCGAGCTCGTCGCGGAGAACTTGACCGCCTGATGGCAAGAGTTCTCGTGGCGGCGCTCGTCGCGATGATCATCGCGATTCTCGGCGGGCCGACGTTCATCGCGTTCCTCCGGCGGAACGAGTTCGGCCAGCACATCCGCAAGGAGGCGCCCGAGCGGCACATCGAGAAGCAGGGCACGCCGACGATGGGCGGCCTGCTGGTCGTCGTGGCGGCCGCGCTCGCGTTCCTGCCGCTGAGCAACTTCACGCTGCCCGCGCTGACGGTGTTCGGCACCGTGCTCGCGTGCGCCGGCATCGGTTTCCTCGACGACCTGCTGAAGCTGCGTCACCGGCGGTCGCTCGGCCTCCGCGGCCGCTGGAAGATCGTGCTGCTGATCGCGATCACAGGCGCAGTGGGGCTCGCGGCGCACCACCAGGGACTGAGTCACGAGGTCTACGTCCCGGTCGCCGACTTCGCGATCCCGCTCGGCCCGGCCTGGTACGGACTGCTGTTCCTGATCATCGGCGGCGCCGTCAACGGTGTGAACCTGACCGACGGCCTCGACGGGCTCGCTGCCGGGACGTCGATCATCGCTCTCGCGACGCTGACTGCGATGGCGGTGACGATCTTCATCCGCTCCGGGCCGCCGCGAATCCAGAATCGCCTCGACATCGCGTTCATCGGCGCCGCGCTGATCGGGGCCGCGATCGGCTTCCTGTGGTTCAACGCGTTTCCAGCCGAGGTCTTCATGGGTGACACAGGGGCGATGGCGCTCGGCGGAGCAATCGCGGCGATGGCCATCATGATGAAGGTCGAGCTGCTGTTGCTCTTCGTCGGCGGGATCTTCGCGCTCAACGCGGTCTCCGTGATCCTGCAGGTCCTGAGCTTCAAGTACTGGGGGCGGCGCATCTTCCTGATGGCGCCGATTCAGCATCACTTCGAGATGAAGGCGTGGTCGGAGACGAAGATCATGGTGCGCTTCTGGATCGTCACCGCGATCCTGTGCGCGGCCGGCTTCGCGCTCTTCTACAAGTACTACCTCGGCTTCCGCGGCCACACGTGAGAGCGCTCGTCTACGGCCTCGCGCGCTCGGGGCGCTCGGCGGCCGAGCGGCTCGACGATCCCGTGCTGGTCGACCGCTCGCTCGGCAACGAGCACGACCTTTCACTGCTCGACGGCGTCGACGTCGTCGTCAAGTCGCCCGGCGTGCCCGGAGAGGCGCCGCTCCTCGCCGCCGCCCGCGCGCGCGGCATCCCCGTCTGGTCGGAGGTGGAGCTCGGCTACCGCCTCCTGCCCGGCGCGAAGGTCGTCGGCGTCACCGGCACCAACGGCAAGACGACGACGACGGAGCTGCTCGGCGCGATCTTCCGTGAGGCGGGGCGCGCCGTTACCGTTGCAGGCAACGTCGGCAGACCGCTGACATCAGTGCGGGCGGCCGACTGGGTCGTCTGCGAGCTGTCGTCGTTCCAGCTGGAGGACGTGCACGAGCTCGCGTGCGAGATCGCCGTACTCTTGAACCTCGAGCCGGATCACCTCGACCGGCACGGCTCCTTCGAGAGCTATCGCGACGCGAAGCTGCGGATCTTCGAACGCTCGCGCGTGCAGGTCGTCCCGCGCGGGCTCGGGCTGCACGGGATCGAGTTCTCCGCCGACGATTCGCTGCCTGCCGAGCCGCTGATCCGTGGTGTGCACAACCGCGAGAACGCCGCCGCCGCGACGGCGGCCGCCCGTGCCGCCGGAATCGCCGACGACCACATCGCTGCAGCGTTGCGCACCTTCCCGGGCGTTCCCCACCGGCTGGAGCCGGTGGCCGAGCGCCGCGGCGTCCGTTATGTGAACGATTCGAAGGCGACGAACGTCGCCGCGGCCCTGCGCGCGCTCGCCGCCTACGGCGACGAGCCGGTTCACCTGATCCTCGGCGGCTCGCCGAAGGGGGAGGACTTCGCGCCGCTCGCCGAGGCGATCGGCGGCAACGTGCGCTCCGTGCACCTGATCGGCGAGGAGTCGCGTCGGCTCGGCGCGCTGATCGACGGCCACCGCGACGGCACGCTCGCGGCTGCGGTCGAGCATGCCGCACGCCTCGCGGAGCCCGGCGACGTCGTCCTGCTCAGCCCGGCCTGCGCCAGCTACGACCAGTTCGACAACTTCGAGCAGCGGGGTGACGCGTTTCGCGCCGCGGTCGTAGAGTTGCCGCAATGACGGAGGGCTACGCAGGCTTCGACGACCACCGGACGTGGTATCGCGTCGTCGGCGACCTGGAGGCCGGCGGTCCGGCACCGCTCGTCGTCCTCCACGGCGGCCCCGGCGCGGTTCACGACTACCTGCTGCCACTCGGCGATCTCGCGCAAGACGGTCGCGCCGTGGTGTTCTACGACCAGCTCGGGAGCGGCAACTCGACGCACCTCCCGGAGCGCGGCGCCGAGTTCTGGACGGTCGAGCTCTTCGTGCGCGAGCTCGCGAATCTCCTCGACCACCTCGGCATCGCGGAGCGCTATCACGTGCTCGGCCAGTCGTGGGGCGGCTTCCTCGCGCAGGAGCACGCCCTCACCCACCCGCCGGGCCTGCTTGCACTCGTGCTCTCGAACACCGCAGCGTCGTTCCCCGACTTCGTCTCCGAGGCGAACCGGCTACGCGCCGGGCTCCCGCCGGACGTCGAGGCGACGCTGCGCCGGCACGAGGCGGCCGGCACGACCGACGATCCGGAGTACGAGGAGGCCTGCATCGTCTTCTACAAGCGCCACCTCTGCCGGCTCCCCGAGTGGCCGGAGGAGGTCGACCGCACGTTCGCGAAGCTCGCAGAGGATCCCACCGTCTACCACACGATGAACGGGCCCTCCGAGTTCCATGTCATCGGGAGCATCCGCGACTGGCAGTCGACCGACCGGCTGTCGCAGATCGACGTGCCGACGCTCGTGATCAGCGGGCGGTACGACGAGGCGACCCCCGCGCTCCAAGAGCCGCTCGTGGCGCGCATCCCCCAGACCGAGCAGGTGATCCTGGAGGAGTCCTCCCACTTGCCGATGTGGGAGGAGCGCGAGGCCTACCTGGCCGCGGTCGGCGATTGGCTGCGCCGGCACGACTGAGTTTCAGAGCTGCGGCGCGACGACCACCCGCTGATCGTCTTTCGCGACGGCGCCGCGGGGCGCCGTCCGGCGCTCGTCGGGTCCCGCCTCGACGTCTCGCACGTCGTGGAGACGTTCGAGGCAGCAGAGGCCCGCGGTGTCGACCGGGTCGCAGAGGTCGCCGAGTATCTCGACCTGCCTATCCACCTCGTGCAGGCCCCTGTCCGCGCGGTCGACGTGCTGCTGCCGCGCTTCTCGGGGGAGGAAGACTTCGGCAACCTCGTGGAGTGGCTCTAGCTCCGCTTCGAAAGGCTCCAATCTGGTTCGCTTCGCGAATCAGATTGGGCTTCGACCGAATCTGATTCGGCGCAGCCGAACCGGATTCGCGCAGTTCGTCGGGAAGGCCAGGAATCCGCCTGGTTGCCCCGAAACCAGCGTGCATGAAGCGGCGGGAGCTCGATTCGAGGCTGCTGATCCTGGTCACGCTCGCGCTCGTCGCGTTCGGGCTCGTGATGGTCTACAGCGCGACCTCGGCTGCGGCGGCGGTCGGCGGCAAGGATCCGAGCTACTACCTCAAGCGGCAGGGCATCTACGCCGCGCTCGGCATCGTCCTGATGATGGTCGCCCAGCGCTGGGACTACCGGCGCCTGAGGGCGCTCGCCCCGATGCTGATCCTCGTGTCGCTGTTCCTCCTCGTCGCGGTGCTCGCGATCGGGCCGGCGATCAACGGGGCGCGCCGCTGGATCTCGCTCGGCCCGGCGGTCTTCCAGCCGTCGGAGCTCGCGAAGGTCTCACTCGCGGTCTGGGCCGCGGCGTATCTCTCGCGCCGCCCGGCGCCGCAGGACCTGCACGAGCTCTGGCGGCCGATCGGCGCGCTCGCCGGGGTGTTCTGCCTGCTCCTGATCCTCGAACCGGACATGGGGACCGCGATCGCACTGCTGCTCATGCTCTTCGGCATGCTGGTCGTGGCCGGGACGCCGACGCGCACGCTCGGGATCGCGATGGCGATCGCCGGCGCGCTCGGCACGCTCGCGATCTGGCTGGAGCCGTACCGCCGCGCGCGCTACTTCGCGATCCTGAATCCATGGCACGACGCCCAGGGCACGGGCTTCCAGATCGTCCAGGCGATGATCGGGATGGGCTCCGGCGGCCTCTTCGGCGTCGGCCTCGGCCAGGGGATCCAGAAGATCTTCTACCTCCCCGAGGCGCACACCGACATGATGCTCGCCAACATCGGCGAGGAGCTCGGGCTCGTCGGCGTGCTCGCGGTGATCGCGGCCTATGCACTTTTCGCCTACGCCGGATTCGACATCGCCCTGCGCTGCAAGGATCCCTTCGGGAAGCGGCTCGCGACCGGGCTGACGGTGCTCGTCTGCGGGCAGGCCGCCGTTAACATGCTCGCGGTGATGGGCAGCGCGCCGCTCACCGGCATCCCGCTGCCGTTCCTCTCCTACGGCGGCTCGAGCCTCGTCGTCCTGCTCGCCGGTGTCGGAATTCTCCTTAACATCGCTCAGCGTGGGGGTGCGGCAGCAGCTTCGGTGCCTGATCGCGGCCGGGGGGACGGCCGGGCACGTGCTGCCCGCGCTCGCAGTGGCGGACGCGCTCGCAAGCCGCGGCGTGTACGTGACGTTCGCCGGGTCGCCGGATCGCGTCGAAGCGCGTCTGGTTCCTGAAGCCGGCTACGAGCTCGACACGTTCCGCATCACCGGCTTTCCCCGCCGGCCGTCGATCGCGCTCGCGC
>JABFWJ010000446.1 GCA_013362295.1 Thermoleophilia bacterium | reverse complement strand
CTTCAGCTTGGCTGCGAACCCCTGAGCGTTGCCGCCGTGCTCGACGAGCACGACGAAGGGCTTCATCACACCGGGGGAGATGCCCGCGTCCGCCAGCATCTGCCGGCCGGCGATCGCCGTCCCATTGCCCGGGAAGTTCTTCAGCTGCGCCTCATTCGGGTTCAACTGCAGCCCGATCACGGCGAGCGTGCCGGCGATGACGAGCCCGATCACGGCGACCGGCCACGGCCTTTTCAACACGAACCTCGCCCAGCCGCCCCAGGCGCCGTCCTCGGGATGGCCGCGGTCGACGAGGCGCCTCGGCATCACGCGGACGCTGTTGATCCGCGTGCCGAGCGCCGCGAGCAGGGCGGGCAGCAGCGTGATCGCGGCGAGCACCGAGACGGCGGGGATCAGCATCCCGCCGATGCCCATCGAGCGGATGAACGGCAGCGGGATGACGATCAGCGAGAGCAGCCCGACGGCAACCGTCGAACCGGAGACGATCACCGCGCGACCTGCGTGCGTCATCGTCTCCACGAGCGCCGACTCGACGTCGTTGCCCTCACGCAACTCGTCGCGGAAGCGGAAGATCATGAGCAGCGCGTAGTCGATCGCGACGCCCAACCCGACGAGCGCGATCAGGAACTGCACGATGATCGAGACGTTCGTGATGTAGGTCAGGACCCAGACGAGCGTGAAGGTGTTGAGGATCGCGGCGACCGCGACGGCGATCGGGATCAGCACCGCCGGCAGCGTGCCGAAGACGAAGAGCAGGATCACGAGGGCGCCGAGGCCGCCGACCACCGCTTCGAGCAGCACGCTCGGCCCGGCGCTGCTCCCGTGGGTGCTCGCCTCTTCGAGGGGGTCGTGACCCGTGACCGCGACGGTCGTCCCGGCGGGGAGTCCTTTCGCGGCCGCGCTGCGCATGCTCACGGCGCCGCTCTTCGCGTCGAACGTCGCGATACCCGGCGGGTAGATCTCTTCGAAGGTCGTGTGCCGGTCGCGCGAGACGTACATCAGGTTGCCGGTCGAGAAGTACGAGCTCGTCCGTGCGCCCGGCGCCGTGGCGGCCGCGCGCTGCATCGCCTGCTTGATCGCCGTGCTCTTCGTCGCATCGCCCTGCGTGTGGAAGACGACGACGTTCGGCGGGCGGACGCCGCTTCCGAACGTCTTCAGCGTGCGCTGGTTCGCCTCGTACGCCGACTTGCCCGGGATCGAGAAGCTCTGATACCACCGCTTCGAGACCTGGCCTGCGGCGAACCCTCCGAAGATCGTGAGGACGAGCCAGGCGGCGATGACGATGCGGCGATGGTGGGCGATGTAGTGGGCGAGACGGGCCAGCACACGGACTCCTTCCGTCATTCAGTCGCTGAGAAGTTACAGAAGGAGAAATGTTTCTGCAAGTGTAAATCTGGTTACAATGCGCACGTGGGTCTACGCGAGGCGAAGAAGCTGCGCACACGGCAGGAGATCGCCGATCGGGCGATGCAGCTATTTGCGCAGCGGGGCTTCGATCGCGTCAGCGTGGCCGAGGTCGCCGCCGCCGCCGAGGTGTCGGAGAAGACGGTCTACAACTACTTCCCGACCAAGGAAGATCTCTTCTTCGACGAGGTGCCCGCCCGCGAGGCCGCGCTCGTCGCGGCGATCCGCGAGCGCCGCGAGGGTGAGTCCATCCTCGCCCCGCTGCGTCGCCTCCAGACCGGAGAGTGCCCGCGCCTGTGCAGCCCGGGGTTCGCCGCCTTCGCCCGGATCATCGAGGGGTCGCGGGCGCTCCAGGCGAAGGAGCTCGAGGTGATGGCGCACTTCGCGCAGGTCTTGACAGACGCGATTCAGGCGGAGCTGGGCGTCGACGAGCGCGACGCGCGCGTCGCCGCCGGCCTCGTCGTCAGCGTGCACTGGCAGCTCTTCCGCACCGCGCGCAAGCAGGCCCTGGCCGGCAAACACGGACCGGCCGCGGTCCGCCGCCTGCGCGCCGACCTCGAGCGCGCACATCAGCTGCTCGAGCGCGGGCTGGGCGACCTCGCGGCGCCGCGAGAAGATCGCAGCGCGATCAATACGGGCTAGCGGTCTTTCGCCGCAGGGTCTGCGCGACTCGTCAGACTGGAGAGGTGGAGCGGAAGCTCGCAACGGTGCTCTTCGTCGACCTCGTCGGCTCGACGGGCCTCCTCACCGCCTCGGATCCCGAGGTGGTGCGCCGCCGCGTCACGGGCTTCTTCGACGCAGTCTCGCGCAGCATCGTGGCGCACGGCGGCACCGTCGAGAAGTTCGCCGGCGACGCGGTGATGGCGGCCTTCGGCGTCCCGATCGCGCACGAGGACGACGCCGAGCGCGCCTTGCGCGCGGCCCTGGAGATTCGCACGGCGGTCGCGCAGCTGGGACTCGTGTCCACCGTCGGCGTGGAGGCCGGAGAGGTCGTCACCGAGGTGGCCGACTCCACGTTCGCCACCGGCCAGGCTGTCAATGTGGCCGCCCGTCTCCAGCAGGCCGCCGAGCCGAACGACATCCTCGTCGGGCCGGGCGTGCACCGGCTCGCGGGCGCGGCCGTCGAGCTGGAGCCGGCCGGCACGCGCGCCCTGGGCGGATTCTCGGAGCCGGTGCCCGTGTGGCGTGTCGTGTGCGCGTCGGCCCCCGGCAGCCGGCCCGTCGGCGCCCGGTCGGCGCCGCTCGTCGGTCGCGACGCCGAGCTCGAGCTGCTCCAGAACACCTTCGAGCGAACCGTGCGGGACCGCCGCCCGCACCTCGTCACGATCTACGGCGATCCCGGCGTCGGCAAGAGCCGCCTCGCGCGCGAGTTCGTCGCGGGGCTCGAACGGGCGACGGTGCTTGTCGGTCGCTGCCTTCCGTACGGCGAGGGAATCACGTACTGGCCGATCGCAGAGATGGTGAAGATGTCCGCGGGAATTGCGGACGACGATCCCGCCGACACGGCGCGCGAGAAGCTGCGCGCCCGCTGCATCGACGAGGCGGTCGCGGGCCTGCTCGGGCTCGTCTCCGGCGTCGACGACGCCGTCGACGGCGACCGCAGCCAGCAGGAGATCGCCTGGGCCGTGCGCGAGTGGGCCGAGACGCTGGCCGAGGATCGCCCGCTCGTGCTCGGGTTCGAGGACATCCACTGGGCCGAGGAACCGCTGCTCGAACTGATCGAGCAGCTGGCGAGCCGCGTGCGCGACGTTCCCGTGCTGATCGTGTGCCTCTCCCGGCCCGAGCTGCTCGAGAGCGGCCGCGGCTGGGTCAGCGGCCGTGTGCGCGGGGCGACGATCGAGCTCGGCGCCCTCGTCCGGGACGACGCCGCGGAGCTCGTCGACGCGCTCCTCACGGACGCCGGCCTCGCCTCCGGCCTGCGCGGCGAGGTGCTCGCCAAGACGGAAGGCAACCCGCTCTTCGTCGAGGAGATGGTTCGCATGCTCGCCGAGGGCGACAACGGAAATGCTCCGATCCCGAACACGATCCAGGCGCTGATCGCGGCGCGCATCGACGGCCTCCCACCGGCCGCAAAGGTCGTGCTCCAGCGCGCGGCGGTCATCGGGCGGATCTTCTGGCGCGGCGCCGTCGGACGGCTCTCGCATGGGATCGACGACGTCGACGAGGCGCTCGATGCGCTGCTACTCCGCGATTTCGTGCAGACGGAATCGCGCTCGTCGATCAGCGGCGAGGAGGCGTTCCGGTTCAAGCACATCCTCATCCGCGAGATCGCGTACTCCGGCCTCACGAAGTCCGACCGCGCCGAGCTGCACGCCGCCTTCGCCGCGTGGCTGCACGGCCGCGGCGTCGAGGAGCTCGTTGAGATTCGCGCCTTCCACCTCGACCGTGCCGCGATCCTGCTGGCCGAGCTCGAGGGCGCGCCGCCGCGCGAGCTCGCCCGCGAGGCCGCAACCGCCCTCGAGGCGGCCGGCCGTCGCGCGCTTGCCCGCGAGGCGAACCGCTCCGGTCGCCACCTCCTGCAGCGCGCCGTCGAGCTCGACCCGACGCTCGAACGCCGCTACCAGGCGGCGCGGGCCGCGTGGCGGCTCGACGACATACCGGCGATCGCGCTCGAGATGGAGCGGGTGCGTGCCGACGCCCACGCCGCGGGTGACCGGCGCATCGAGGGCCGCGCGCTGATCGCGCTCGGGGAGGTGACGGCGTTCCGGGACTCCGACAACCCGGGGTCGCGCCGCCTGATCGAGCAGGGGCTCGCGCTCCTCGAGCCGAGCGATCTCATCGGCCGCTTCGACGCGCTGAGGCAGCTCGCTCAGCTCGCCCGGTGGGAAGGCGACTCGGCGAATGCCCGGCGGTACGCCGAAGAGACATTCACGACATCCCGCGAGACCGGCCGCAAGGATCTGATCAGCCGCGCCGCGAATGGCCTGGCGCGTTCGTTCGAAGCCGACAGCGAACTCGACCGGGCGGAGGAACTCGCGCAGTACGCGCTCCGGCTCGCCGAGGAGAGCGGCGGCATCGTTTCGCGCGGCCAGGCCCTGCACATCCTCGGGAACGTCGCAGACACCCGCCGCGAACGGGAAACGGCCGTCGACCTCTACGAGCGGGCGATCGCGATGTTCGCGGAGGCGGGGGCGGTGCTCGATCATGCGCGCACGCTCAACCACCTTGCGGAGCTCGTCCTGCGAATCGGGGACGACGCGCGCGCGGAGCGGCTCGCGCGGGAGAGCGTCCGGATGCTGACGCCGCTCGGCGACCGCGGCTACCTCTGCGAGAGCCTGCGCATCCTCGCGGAGGTTCTCCTGCATCAGGGCAAGGTCGACGAGGCCGAGTGTTACGCGCTCGAGGCCTTCCGCACCGTCGGCCCGCAGGACGTCGCCTCACTCACGACGACCCGGATGGCGCTCGGCCGCGTCCGCGCACTCCAGGGCAGGGACGAGGAGGCGGAGTCGCTGCTCCGCGAGGCTGTGGCCCACGCCTCGGTGCTCCCGCGCAGCACTTACTACGCAGCCGCCTCCCGCCGCCTGTCGAACTTCCTGGGCGAGCACGACGTCGAGAAGCTCGCCGCTCACGAGTGAACGGTCTCGTCGAAGCCCACCGGATCTCTCGAGATCGCGGTCGCGCTCGCGTCAGCAGGTGCGCGGCGAAGCGACGTCGCGCGCCGAACTCCGCACACGCGTACCGATCGCGCTCAATGTTCAACGAACCTTGACCGAAGGTCGCGGGTAGACGGAGGAGGCCCCGGCCGCAGCGGGGCCTCCTCGCGTCGCGTGCTGAGCGAACTAGTTCGCCCGGCCGAAGTACGCGTCCTCGCCCTTGGCCGTAAGGCCGCCGAAGGACACGTCGTTACGCAGGTCGGTCCAGTACGCGACGACGCCCCCGGTCGGGGTCGCGGCGATGCCGCTGTAGTCGCCGATGAACGCGGTTGCACGCGGGAACGCGGCGTTCACGTTGCGCGCGAACCAGCGGTTACCGGTAGTCGGATTCGAACGCACCGTCGTGACCGGCGCGGTTCCGAACGCCAGGCTGCCGGAACGCGACTCGGTCGCCACGGTGTAGTCGTACGCGTGGTTCGACCGGTCGCCGGAGCGATCGAAGGTGCCGATCCGCAGCTTCCCGGTCGTGTCGTAGACACCCCACGGCATCCACTGGTCGCCCTTCAGCCTCAGCGCCGTCGCGGCCGACCACGTCCGGCCGCCGTCGAACGACTGGCTGACGACGACGTCCGAGTTGGTCTTCGCCGTGTACGGATCGCTGGG
>JABFWJ010000279.1 GCA_013362295.1 Thermoleophilia bacterium | reverse complement strand
CAGGCGCGCGCCGTCGCGAACGGGCTCAGGGCCGACGTCGTCTTCCTCTCGACCGGCGACGACATGAACCTACTCGTCGATGCAGGCCTTGTGGACTCGAACTGGAGCCGGCAGGCCTTCAAGGGCATCGCGGCCGACACCGTCGTCGTCTTCGCGGTGCGCAACGGCAACCCGAAGCACATCAAGGGCTGGAACGACCTCATCCGGCGCGGCGTGCAGGTGATCACGCCGAACCCGTTCAGCTCCGGCTCGGCGAAGTGGAACATCCTCGCCGCATACGGCGCCCAGCGCCGACTCGGGAAGACCGACAAGCAGGCGACCGCGTACGTGCAGGAGTTGTTCAAGCACGTCGTGTCACAGGACACGTCGGGCCGCAACGCGACGAATACATTCCTCGGCGGCAAGGGGGACGTGCTGATCACGTACGAGAGCGAGGCGCTGAACGCGAGGCTGAACGGCCAGGACATCCAGTACGTCATCCCACGCCAGTCGATGCTGATCGAGCTGCCGATCGCGGTGCTGAAGAACAGCTCGAACAAGGACGTCGCCAACCGGTTCATCCGCTTCGTCAAGGCGCCGGCCGCCCAGGACCTCTTCGCGCAATTCGGGTTCAGGCCGGTCAACGCCAAGGTCGCGAAGAAGTACGCGGACAAGTTCCCCGCACGGCCGGGCATCTTCACGATCGACGACAAGATCATCGGCGGCTGGCGCCACGCCGACGACGTCTGGTTCGACCCGAACAAGGGCCGCATGGTGCAGATCGAGCGCGCGGTCGGAGGGCCAACATCTGGCTAGCAGCGCGCACGCGGCCGTCCTGGGACGCCGGGCTCGTCGCCCCTCCCGCGAGGGGGCCACAGCCGCGGCCCTCTCGCTCGGTTTCACGACGACCTTCCTCTCGGTCATCGTCGTCCTCCCGATCGCGGCGCTCGTCTGGGCGTCGCAGAAGGACGGCCTGCACCAGTTCTGGTCGGTCGCGACGTCGCCGGAGGCGCTCGCTGCGCTCGAGTTGGGCCTCGGCGCTGCGATCGTCGTCTCCCTCCTGAACGCGGTTTTCGGAACGATCACGGCCTGGGTCCTCGTCCGCGACGAGTTCCGCGGTCAGAGCATCGTCAACGCAGTAATCGACCTGCCGTTTGCGCTGCCGACAATCGTCGCCGGTCTCACGCTGCTCGCGCTCTACGGCCCGCGGTCGCCGGTCGGCATCGACGTCTCGCTGACGCGCAAGGCGATCCTGTTGGCGCTGCTCTTCGTGACGCTGCCGTTCGTCGTCCGCACCGTGCAGCCGGTCCTGCTCGCGCTCGACCTCGAGGCGGAGGAGGCTGCGCGCGCGCTCGGCGCGGGCGAGTTCCGCGTCTTTCGGAGCATCGTGCTCCCGAACATCCTGCCGGGGATCCTGTCCGGCGTGGCGCTCGCGTTCGCGCGGGCGGTCGGCGAAATCGGCGCGCTCGTGCTGATCGCCGGCAACAGGCCCTTCAAGACCGAGGTCGCGTCGGTCTTCGTGTTCCTGCACATCCAGGGCGGCGACCAGGCAGGCGCGTCCGCGGTCGCGGTCGTGATGCTCGCGATCTCGTTCGCGCTGCTGCTCCTGATCGGCGGGCTCCGGTTCCTCGCCACGAGGCATGAACGTGCGTAGGTTCCTGTTGCGGTTTACGGCCCTCGGCTACCTGCTGCTCGTGCTGCTCGGGCCGCTCGCGATGGTGTTCGTCCGCGCCTTCGACCAGGGCGCGGGCGCGCTCTGGAGGACGTTGAGCGATCCGAACACGGTGCACGCGTTCGAGTTGACGACGGTCATCGCCGGCATCACCGTGCCGCTGAACACGGTCTTCGGGGTCGTCTGCGCGCTCGCGATCGTCCGCCGCCGTTTCCCCGGCGCCGGCCTCGTGAACGCGCTCGTCGACCTTCCGCTCGCGATCTCCCCTGTCGTCGTGGGGCTCTCGCTCTTCCTGCTCTACGGCCGCACCGGCTGGTTCGGGCCCTGGTTCGAGCGTCACGGAACGCAGATCCTCTTCGCCCTCCCGTCGATGGTGATCGCAACGATCTTCGTATCGCTCCCGTTCGTCGCGCGCGAGGTCGTGCCGACGTTACGCGAGATCGGGGACGAGCAGGAGCAGGCCGCGCGCACGCTCGGCGCGAGCGGCTGGCAGACGTTCTGGCGCATCACGCTGCCCTCGATCAGATGGGCGGTCGTCTACGGCGTCGTCCTGACGACGGCGCGGTGCCTCGGCGAGTATGGGGCGGTCGCGGTCGTCTCCGGAAATCTCGAGGGCAAGACGCAGACCGCGACGCTCCGAGTACAGGACGCCTACGAGAACTTCAACCAGGCGGGTGCGTACGGTGTCGCGCTCGTGCTCGCCGCGATGTCGGTCGTCGTGCTCGTGGCGATGACGCTGGTGAAACCGCGAGAGGAGTCGGTCTGATGTCGATCGTCGTGCGCAACGTGTCGAAGCGGTTCGGGATCTTTCAGGCGCTCGATGACGTCTCGCTCGACGTCGAGGGCGGCGCGCTGACGGCATTGCTCGGCCCTTCGGGATCGGGCAAGTCGACGCTCCTCCGGATCATCGCCGGGCTCGAGTGGCCGGACGCCGGCGAGATCCAGCTCGCCGGTGAGGACGCCACCGCGCTCTCGACCCAGCAGCGAGGCGTGGGCTTCGTCTTCCAGCACTACGCGGCGTTCAAGCACATGAGCGTGCGGGAGAACATCGCCTTCGGGCTCAAGGTGCGGAAGCGGCCGAAGGAGGAGATCCGCTCGCGCGTCAACGACCTGCTCGCGCTCGTGCAGCTCCAGGGCTTCGGCGACCGCTACCCCGCCCAGCTCTCCGGCGGCCAGCGGCAGCGGATGGCGCTCGCCCGCGCACTCGCTCCGGAGCCGCGGGTGCTGCTGCTCGACGAGCCCTTCGGTGCGCTCGATGCGCGCGTGCGCGCCGAGTTGCGCGGGTGGCTGCGCCGGCTGCACGACGAGACGCACACGACGACCGTCTTCGTCACGCACGACCAGGAGGAGGCGATGGACGTCGCGGACGAGGTCGTCGTGATGAACCGCGGCCGCGTCGAGCAGGTCGCCCCGCCGCGGGAGCTCTACGACGCGCCCGCAAACGAGTTCGTGATGTCGTTCGTCGGCCGCGCCAACCGGATCGGCAACACGTGGGTGCGTCCGCACGATCTCGAGGTCGTGCTCGAGCCGAACGGCTCGACGCGCGAGGCGCAGGTCGAGCGCGTCGTCCACCTCGGCTTCGAGGTGCGGGCGGAGCTCGTCCGCGACGACGGCGAGCAGCTCGCGGTGCAGCTGACGCGTGACCAGGCCGCCGCGCTCGAGCTCGCGCGCGGCCAGATCGTCTACGTCCGGCCGACGCGCGAGACGGTGTTCTAGGGACGAGCTGCTCGAATCTGGTTCGGCTACGCCGAATCAGATTCGTCCCTCCGGAATCTGATTTCGCGCAGCGAAACCAGAGTCCAGCGTTTCGGTTTTCGCGCGTAAAAAGCGAACCAGGTTTAGTGTGGCGCCCAGGCGTCCGGGTCGGCTGCGAGCGCCTGCACTGCCGGCGGGAGCTCGCCGCGCGCCAGGTCGGCGAGCGTCACCTGCTCGAGGACGCTGCGCAGGCTCGCCCGCACGGCCACCCACACCTCGCGCAGCTGCTCGGCGCTGCCGTGGTAGGAGACCTGCTCCGACCGGATGCCGCGCACGTTGGCGAGCGGCCCGTCGACGGCGCGGATGACATCCGCCAGGCTGATCTCCTCCGCCGGCCGGGCGAGCCAGTAGCCGCCGTCCGCGCCGCGCCGGCTCGCGACGAGACCGGCGTTCCGGAGGTCTCCGAAGATGTTCTCCAGGAAGTTCGGCGGGATCTCCTGCGCCTGCGCGACGCGGTCTCCCTTCACCGGGCCGTCGCCCGCCGCGGCGAGCTCGACGGCCGCCCGGATCGCATAGTCCGCCTTCGCCGAGACCCTCACGTACCCATTCTGCCGCGCGCGGCGTTTGAACCTCCGAGTGCGCCGCCTCCCCGTCCTGCTCCTGCCGGTCCTCGCGGTCGCCCTTGGGGCGGCGCTGATCGCGCACGCAGGGTCGGACGGGGGCACGGCGTTCCGGTCGCCCGACGCGGGCGCCGCGTGCAGAGTCGTAGGCCCGGCGCTCGTCTGTTCGAGCCTCGGCTCGCGGGGCTCGGTCGCGCTTCGCGGCGCCGGCGGCGCACGGATCGTCTCCGGGCTCCCGTGGTGGGATGCCTCGACGCGGGTGGTGCACCGCTGGCACCGTGGCGCCCTCTCCTGCCGACTGGCAGGGAGCGCGATCGTCTGCAGCAACGGTAGGACGGCGATCCGCGTCACCGCCGACGGCTTCACCGTCCACGTCTAACGGTCGAACTCGTCGAGCAGGATCCGGATCTCGCACACCTCGCGGAAGCCGAGCCGAGCGAGGATCGGCCGGGACATCGGTCCGGCCTGCGTCACGAGCACCGGGGTGCCACGCGCGACCGCGTCCTCCCAGCGGGCGGCGACGAGCGCGCGGTAGGCGCCGCGGCCACGCGCCTCCGGCAGCGTCGAGCCGCCGAACAGGCTGACCGCGTGCTCGCCGAACGCCGCCGAGGCCCGGGCGACGGGCTCGCCGTCCACGTAGGCGAGGTAAACCAGGTTGTTCGGGTCGTGCTGGCGGTGCACCTCGGTCGGCTCCGGCATGCCGAACGCGATCGCGGCGATGCGTTCGGCTGCGAGGTGCTCGTCGTCGGTCTGGGCCCGTCGGACCTCCACGCCCACGGATGCCTGTGCCGGCGCCTCCGTGAGCACCATGCCGATTGCGAGCGGCGTCGGCTCGTCGTCGACGAGCCCGAGGTCGAGGAGCCGGTCGACCAGGTTGTCGGGCGTCGCGCTCGACCCGATCTCCCAGGTGCACGCCGTCCGTCCCCGCGCTCGGAGGATTTCGTGGAGCTCGTCGCGAACGGCTTCCACCTCGTCGGCACGCAGGCGGAAGCGCTGCGCGACGTTCCAGCCGGGCTCGTCGCCGCGGCCCATCCAGAGCACGTACCGGTCGTCGACGATCCGCACGTCTGACGGTCCGAGCGGCGTGTAGGTGTTGGCGTTCTCCGCGACTTCGAGCAGCACGTCGTGCACGCTACTGGTAGAGCTTTGCGCGCCAGGCGTCGCGGTAGATGTGCTTCAGGTCCTCGACGCGCGAGACGTATGCCTTCGTCTCGGAGAACTGGATCGGCTCGCCTTGTGAGATCCACCGGTCGACGTTGCCCTGGCCCGCGTTGTACGCGGCGAGCACCAGCCGCTCGCTCCCGTACTTCTGGAAGAGATTGTCGAGGTACCACGCGCCGTAGCGGATGTTGATCTCAGGGTTGTAGAGATCCTTCGTGTGAAAGGCGTTGCCGTGTGTTCGGATGGCGATCCCGCGCGCGGTCTGTGGCGTCAGCTGCATGAGGCCGATCGCACCGGACGACGACCGCGCGCCCGCCCGGAACTTCGACTCCTGGTAGATCACAGCCGCGAGAAGCGCGGGGTCGAGGTCGTGACGCCGCGCGTGCACTCGTACGTACTCGGAGTAGCGCAGCGGATACCGGAGCCGCTCGAACCACGGCGGGTTGGTCAGGTCGACCACGGCGAACGTCGCCGCGATCACCGCTCCGAGGACCACGAGCCAGAAGAGCTTCCTCACGCCGGTGCAAGCTCCGCCATCACCGACTGTACGAACGCGTCCAAGTCCTCGAGCGACCCGGTGTTCGTGAACGAGTAGTCGGCCCGTCGCACCTTCTCCGCATCGGGAATCAGGCGCGACTCGCGGTCGTCCGTCGCGACCTGGGAACGCGCGCGCCGGAGCTTCGACGGCGCCGTAATCACGACCACCTTGTCGAAGCGCGCATCGCCTCCTGTCTCGTAGAGGAGCGGCACCTCCGTGACGGAGACGCGCGGCGCGTCCGGGAGCGCGGCGAGCTGCTCGCGCCAGCGCAGGTACTCGGCTGAGACGAGCGGATGCAGGAGCTCCTCGAGCCACGCGAGCGCCCCGCGGTCGTTGAAGACGATCGTCGCGAGCGCGCCGCGGTCGATCTCGCCCTCCGGCGAGAGGACGCCGTTGCCGACCCGCGCGACGACGGCGTCGCGCACCTCGGGCCGGCGCAGCAGGTGATGCACGATCTCGTCGCTCGAGACGGTCGCCGCGCCGTTGCGCGCGAACGCCTTCAACGCCTCGCTCTTCCCCGCTCCGATGCCGCCGGTGATCGCGACGGCTACCGGCCGGCTCACTTCTCGTCGCTGGACGCTTCCGGTGTCGCGGCGGGCACGGCGCCCGGCTCTGCGACGTCATCGGGCGCGTCGTCGGCAGGTGCGACCCCGGCACCCGTCGCGTCCGCCTCGGCCGTCGGCGCTTCCTCGGGCGCCTCGTCGGTCGGCACCTCGAAGGGCGACTCGACCGCCGGCTCCTCGGTGCCCTCCGCCGTGACGGGCGCCTCGGCGAAGACCTCCTCGGAAAGATCGATCGCGGGCCGCGGCGCCGTGTGCACCGACTCGGCCCCGTCGGCGCGCGGCTGGACGGGATCGCTGTCCTCGACCCGCTTCAGGGAGAGCGAGAGCCGCCGGCGCTCGCCGTCGACCTCGATGATCTTCACGTTCACGGGCTGGCCCTGCGAGACAACCTCGCGCGGATTCTCGACGTGGTGCTGTGCGAGCTCGGAGATGTGCACGAGGCCCTCGACGCCGGGCAGGATCTCGACGAACGCCCCGAAGGTCACGACCTTGGTGACACGCCCTTCGACGACGTCGTTCTCGTGGTAGCTCTCGATCACCTGCTGCCACGGGTCGCTCTGGGTCTGCTTGAGACCGAGCGAGATCCGCTGCCGGTCGCGATCGATGTCGAGCACCTTCACCTCGACCGTCTGGCCGATCTCGAGGACTTCCGACGGATGGTTGACGTGCGACCACGAGAGCTCGGAGATGTGGATCAGGCCGTCCATGCCGTCGAGGTCGACGAACGCGCCGAAGTCGACGATGTTCGAGATCTGCCCTTCGACGACGTCGCCGGGCTGCAGCTTGTCGAGGATCTGCTGCCGCTGCTCCTTGCGCTCTTCCTCGAGCACGGCACGGCGCGAGAGCACGACGTTGTTGCGCGACCGGTTGAGCTCGATCACCTTCGCGCGCAGCTCCTGGCCGAGGAACTCGTCGAGGTCCTGCACGCGGCGGATGTCGACGAGCGACGCGGGCAGGAACCCGCGCACGCCGAGGTCGAGGATGAGACCGCCCTTGACGACCTCGATCACGCGTCCGTTCACGGGCTCGCCGGACTCGGCGGCCTGCTCGATGTTCTTCCAGGCGAGCTCGAAGCGCGCACGCTTCTTCGAGAGGATCAGGCGTCCCTCCGCGTCCTCCTTGGTGAGCACGAGCGCGTCGATCTCGTCGCCGAGCGACACCTCGTCCGCCGGGTTGACGGAGCGGCGGATCGAGAGCTCCGAGACCGGGATGACGCCCTCCGACTTGTAGCCGATGTCGACGAGCACCTCGTCCTTGTCGACCCGCACGACGGTGCCGTGGACGACCTGCCCTTCGTTGATATCAGGGAAGGTCGAGTCGTAGTCGGGGATCAGCTCGCCGTCAGGTCCTTCGACCCACACGCCGGGCTCGCGCTGCATCAAATCGTTGCTAGCCATAAGCGGCCGGGAAGTATAGCCACGTTGCTGGATACGCCCCGAAGGCCCGTCCGGTTCACGGAAACGTCACGCCGCCGCGGTTGTCGAAGGTCGTGCCCTTCGCCCAGGCGACGTCCCAGATGTTCCCCTCGGGGTCGCGCCAGCTGAAACCGCCGCCCCAGAAAGCTCCCGTCGGCTCCTCGAGGAGCTCGACGCCGTCGACGTGCCGCAGCGTCTCGTAGACCTGTCTGCACTCGGCGAATGACGCGAGGTTGACGGCGAGCGCGAACGCCCGGAAGCCCTCCGCGACGCCGTTCGTGCACGGGAACGTGCGGTGGTTCTCGTCGCTCGCAGCAGTTTCGGGCCAACCGAGATCGCGGAAGAGCGGCGCCATGCGCCCGACGTCGCGACAGGCGAGCGTGACCAGGCCAATGCGCGCGGGCAACTGCGCGGCCGCGAGCCTAACGCGGGCTTGCGGAATCTGATTCGGCGCAGCCGACCCAGATTCCAGCCTTTTGCGGCTGCCGCCGCACTCCGATCATCGCGAATCTGGAGGTGGTCTTCGAATGAACGCCACCTCCTGGTGCACGCACCGATCCAGGTTCGGTCGTTGAACCTGGTTCATGAGTTTCGAACCGCGCGGACGGCGACGTGCTGCAATCTGGTTCGCTGCGCGAATCAGATTGCGACCCGAATCTGATTCGGCGGAGCCGAACCGGATTCGAGCTTTCGCACCGCGGCCGCTCCCAGACGAACCGAGCATTCTGAGACGACTTCCTGGTTCGCCGGCGGCGAATCAGGTTCGGGTGCAATTCACGATTTCGCTTCCGCCCAGTTGTCGCCGACGCCGACGTCGACGGCGAGCGGCGGGTCGAGGTCGTAGGCACCGCACATCTCGGCGCGCACGAGCTCGCGGACCTTCGAGACCTCGACTTCCGGCACCTCGAGCAACAGCTCGTCGTGCACCTGCAAGACGAGCCGCGCGCCCCTCCCCTCTTCGCGCAGGCGTCGTGCGATCCGGATCATCGCCACCTTGATGATGTCCGCGTTCGAGCCCTGCATGACGAAGTTGACCGCAACCCGCTCGCCGAAGCCGCGCGTCTGCCGGTTGGAGGCGCGGATCTCGGGAACCGGCCGGCGGCGCCCGAGGAGCGAGGTCACGTAGCCGTCCGCGCCGGCCTGCTCGATCGTGCGCCCGATGAAGTCCTGCACGTGGGGGAAGCGCGCAAGGTACGCGTCAATGTAGCGCTGCGCCTCCTCGCGCGGGATCTCCAGATTCTCCGACAGGCCGAACGCGGAGATCCCGTAGACGATGCCGAAGTTGATCATCTTCGCGATCGAACGCTGCGCCGACGTGAGCTTCGCGGGCTCGACGCCGAGCACCTCCGACGCGGTTGCGGTGTGGATGTCCTCGCCGCGCGCAAACGCCTCGCGCAGCTTCGGCTCGCCCGAGACGTGGGCGAGAATGCGCAGCTCGATCTGCGAGTAGTCGGCGGAGAGCAGCCGATGGCCTTCCTCCGCGATGAACGCCGAGCGGATCTCGCGGCCGAGCTCGGTGCGGATCGGAATCGACTGCAGGTTGGGATCGCTCGTCGAGAGACGCCCGGTCGCGGCAACCGTCTGGTTGAACGTCGTGTGCAGCCGGCCGTCCGCCTCCGAGATCAGCGACGGCAGCGGACGCAGGTAGGTGTTGAGCAGCTTCGAGAGCTCGCGCCACTCCTCGATCACCGGCACGACCTCGTGATCGTGCCGGATCGAGCGCAGGACCTTCGCATCCGTCGAGTACCCCGTCTTGCCCTTGCGGCCGGCCGTGAGTCCCAGCTTCTCGAACAGGATGCGTCCCACCTGCTGCGTCGATCCGAGCATGAACTCCTCGCCGCAGAGCTCGTACGCCTTCGTCTCCAGCTCCTCCACGCGGTCGGCGAGGCGAGCCGTGATCTCCCCCATGCGGTACGTGTCGATCTTCACCCCGGCCTCTTCCATGCCGGCAAGCACCGCGGTGAGCGGGAGCTCGATGCGCCGGTAGAGGTCGGTGACGCCGCGCTCGTCGAGCCGCTCGAGCAGCGGCCCGATCAGCCGCCGCGGCGTCTCCGCCCGGCGCACGAGCGCGGCGGTCTCCTCTTCGGCCTCCGGGCTCGGCAGGAGCTCGACGCCGTACTCGGCGGCGAGATCGTCGAGCTCGTACCCCGCGCGGCCCGGGTCGATGAGGTAGGCCGCGAGCAGCGTGTCCTCCTTCGCGTCGACCCGCAGCCCCTTCGCGTCGTGCACGACGAGGTCGCCGTCGATGCTCGCCGGCCGCGGTCCGACGACGACGTCGTCGCCGTTCGCGACGGCCGCACGCTCGGCGTCTGCGGCGTAGCCGACGACGCCGCGGAAGTCGAGCTCGCCTTCGCGCCACGGCACCTCGATACCGGTCACCTTGATGGGCGCCGACGGCACCGCCGCGTCGAGCTCGTCGACCCTGTTCAGGAGCGCGCGGAATTCGAAGCGCCGGAAGATCTCCTTGAGCTGCGCGCGGTCGGGCGGGTCGAGGACGAGCTGCGCCGGGTCGCACTCGATGTCGAGATCGCGCCGCATCGTCGCAAGCTCCTTCGAGAGCCGCGCCACCTCGGCGTGCTCGGTGATGTTCCGCGCACGCGCCGGCGAGAGCTCCGAGACGTGCTCGATCACCGCCTCCAGCGAGCCGTACTGGGCGATCAGCTGGCCGGCGGTCTTGTCGCCGATCCCGGGGACGCCGGGGATGTTGTCGCTCGTATCGCCCTTGAGGCCGATGAAGTCGGGCACCTGGTCGGGGGTCACGCCGTAGCGGGCCTCGACGCGCTCGGGTGTGTAGACGTTGACGTCGGCGACGCCTCGCGGCGTCATCATCAGGCAGATGTTCTCGCTGCAGAGCTGGAACGCGTCGCGATCCGTCGAGACCACGCACGTCTTGATCCCTTCGGTGTCCGCGCGCGTCGCGAGCGTGGCGATGACGTCGTCGGCCTCCCAGCCCTCGAACTCGAGGTTGCGGTAGCCGAACGCCTCGACGATCGGGCGGAAGTGCGGGAACTGCTCGCGGAGCAGGCCCGGCATCTCGCGCCGGCCCTCCTTGTAGACGACGTCTGCCGCTTCCGCGGCCGCGGCGCGATGCACCGGCCGCGAGTCCCAGGCCACCGCGACGCCCTTCGGCCGGTAGTCGGCGAGCAGCTTGAAGAGCATGTTCGTGAACCCGAGCAGGGCGTTCGTCGGCTGGCCGTCCGTGGTCGCCAACTCCTCGGGCAGCGCGAAGAACGCGCGGTACGCGAGGTTGTTGCCGTCGACGATGAAGAGCTCACTTTCGCGCGCGGGCGCATCGTCCAGGTTCAGCTCGGCTCCGGTCAGGGTCTTCGGCACACCGCCACGGTATCGTCCGAGCCCGGTGCCGAGCCTCGAGATTCACCCACTTTCCGACCTTCGCGACGAGGCCGCGCGGCTGCTCGGCGAGCGCTTCGCCCGGCAGCGCGCAACCGAGCCGCTCCTGCCCGATATCGACGAGTTCGCGCCGTACCTTCCCGACGAGGAGGGTGTCGTGGCGACCCGCGGCGGCGCGGCCGTGGCGTATCTCGCGGGCACGATGCGAGGAGACATCGCGACGGTCGGATTCGCCGGCTGCGCCGCCTCGGAGCCGGAGGCGCTGCGCGACCTCTACGCGGTGCTGGCGGAGCAGTGGGACGCGTCGCGCTTCAGCGTCGCCGTGCCCGCCTCCGACGAGGCCCTGATCGACCCGTGGTTCCGCATGGCCTTCGGGTGCCAGTTCATGTGGGCGGTGCGCGAGACAGCGCGCGAAACCGACGCAGGTGTACACCTGCGCACCGACGCAGGTGTACACCTGCGTCGCATCAGGCCCAGCACGCCGGACGACCTCGAGGCCGTGGCCGAGTTCGACGAGATCCTCTCGATGCTGCAGGTGCGGTCGCCGAGCTACTCCGGAATGGTCGTGCCGACGCGGGACGGCTTCCGTGGGGAGTGGACGGATCTCTGGGACGAGCCGGAGACGTACACCCTCTACGTCGCGGAGCAGGACGACCGCGTCGTTGGACACGTCCTCCTCTACCGGCGCCCGGAGGGCGACCTGCGCGTGCCCGAGAACAACATCGACCTCGCGCAGGCCGCGACCCTGGATGACGTGCGAGGGTCGGGCGTCGGAGTGGCGCTCACGCACTACGCCCTGAGGTGGGCGCACGACGAGGGCTTCCGCTCGATGACCGCCGACTGGCGGTCGGTCAACCTCCTCTCGTCCCGCTTCTGGCCCCGGCGGGGGTTCCGGCCGCAGTACCTGCGTCTCTACCGGGCCGTGCCCTGATGCCGACCGCCTCCACGATCGCGCTCTTCCTGGCCGCGGCCGCGGCGCTTGCGGTCGTGCCGGGGCCGGCCGTTGCCTACATCGTCACGCAGAGCATCGACCAGGGACGCAGCGCCGGGCTCGTTTCGGCGCTCGGCGTCGCGACCGGAGGTCTCGTGCATGTCGCCGCGGCCACCGTCGGGCTCTCGGCGCTGATCGCGTCGTCTGCGCAGCTCTTCACCGCGGTGAAGCTTGTCGGTGCGGCGTACCTGATCGCGGTCGGGATCCGCCGCATCCTCGCCCGGAAGGAGGACGAGGCGCGCCCGCGCTCGCTGCGGGCCCCGCTGCGGCGGATGTACCGCCAAGGCGTGGTCGTGAACGTGCTGAATCCGAAGACCGCGCTGTTCTTCCTGGCCTTCCTGCCGCAGTTCGTCGACGCGGACCGGGGCGCGGTGTGGATACAGGTCGCTACCCTCGGCACGCTCTTCGTGCTCGTCGCGGTCCTGTCGGACATGACCTACGCGCTCGTCTCCGACGCGGTCGCGGGGAAGATCCGCCGCACCGGCAGGGCGGCCAGGCTACGGCGCTACGTGACGGGCGGCATCTTCGTGGCGCTCGGTGTCACGGCCGCCGCAGCCCGGCGCGGAACGTGACGCGGATCCCGCTGCTCTACGACGCGCGGATCGTCGTCGCGGAGCCCGGAGAAAACGATCTCGTGCTCCGGCCGCCGTTGCCGCGCGAGTCTCTGGACGACGTCCCGCAGGCCGTGCGCGACGCACTCCAGTTCCCGCTCGCAGGGGAGTCGCTCGAGACGCTCGTGACGCGCGGCGGCACGGCGACGATCGTGATCGAGCAGCCGTCGCTCCCGATTCCCACGGTGCAGGTGGGCCCTCGCCACCTGGCAATCGCGGCGGTCGCCGACGAGCTCGAGCGGCTGGGGGTCCGGCAGACGACGATTCTCGTCGCGGGCGGGCTGATGCGGCGGACGACGCCTCGCGAAATCGGGACGCTCGTCCCGCCGGAGTTCCGCCGCCGCTTCAAGGGTCGCGTGATCGTCCACGATTCCGAGGCCGACGACCTGATCGAGCTGGGCTCGGAGGGGAACGTCCATCTGCGTGTCAACCCCGCGTTGATCGAGACCGACCTCGTGGTCACCGTCACGGCCGCGGAGACGGTGCTCCACGGCGGGCCGGCGGCGCTCCTCGCGGCGAGCGGCCGCGAGCAGCTCCGAGCCGCCGGGGCGCTGTCGCTCCTCGAGACGAGCGCGTCGCAGGGGTGGCGCCTCGCCGTCGGAATCGAACGCATCCTCGGCGCGCGCGTCCCGGTGATCGGCGTCTCCCTCGTGCTCAACGCGCCGCGCGTCGCCGGGCCCCTGGCGGGATATCCGTACGACCAGGAGTCGATCGAGAAGCTGCTGCGCTCGTCGTTGCGGCGCGTGTTCCAGTGGGCACCCGCGCGCGTACGGCAGCGCGTGCTCGAACGTGTGCCGCGCGAGCAGACGGCCGCCGCGGTCTACGTGGGGACGCCCTCGGTCGCGCACACCGAGGCGCTGCTGCGCGGAACGGTCTTCAAGGGCGTCGAGCTCGAGGAGCAGCTCGACGCGGTCGTGATCGGGATCCCGCCGACGACACCGTCCCTCCCACGCGAGCGGCCGAACCCCGTGAACGTCGCGTACCTCGGCCTCGGGCTCGCCCTCCGTCTCTGGCGCAACGCACCACCGCTCGCGAACGGCGGGACCGCCATCCTCGTCCACCCCTTCGCCCGCCGGTTCGCACGCCCGACGCAGCTGCCCTACCGCGCGCTCTTCTACGAGGCACGCACGGCGGGCGACATCGACGCGATGCGCCGGGCGGAGCAAGCCGCGGTTGCCGACACGAACGCGATCGCAGAGTATCGCGCGGGCCGCGCGTGCCATCCGCTGCAGCCCTTCCTCGAGTGGAGCGCCTGCGACGCGACCGCGCACCGTCTCGGCGCCGTGCTGATCGCGGGCTGCCGCGACGCGCAGTCGGCGCGCCAACTCGGCTACGTCCCCGTGCACGGGCTCGGGGCGGCGCTCGAGATGGCGCGGGGACGCGGCGCCCGGCGGATCGGCTACCTGCTGGCGCCTCCGTACTTCCCACTTGTCGCGCCGTCGCGCTGAGTAGCTCTTGCGCGGTTACGTCTCGCCGAGGTAGGTCTTGCGGACCTGCTCGTTCGTCTTCAGCGCTGCAGCCTTGTCGGCCAGGACGATGCGACCGGTCTCGAGGACGTAGCCGCGGTCGGCTGCGTCGAGCGCCATCAGCGCGTTCTGCTCCACGAGCAGAATCGACGTCCCCTGGTCGTTGATCTGCTTGATGATGTCGAAGATCCGCTCGACGAAGATCGGCGCCAGCCCGAGCGACGGCTCGTCGAGCAGCAGCAGCTTCGGTCGCGCCATCAGCGCCCGGCCGATCGCGCACATCTGCTGCTCGCCGCCCGACATCGTCCCCGCCTTCTGGTTGCGACGCTCGTGCAAGCGCGGGAAGAGCTCGAACACGCGGTCCATGTCGCCGCGGATCTCCGAGCGATCGCTCCGCTGGAACGCACCCATCTCGAGGTTCTCGATCACCGACATGCGCGGGAAGAGTCGGCGGCCCTCGGGCGACTGCGCGATCCCGCGCTTGACGATCTCGTGCGCCGCAACGGTCGTGATGTCACGCCCCTGGAAGCTGATCTTCCCCTGCCGCGGACGGTTGAGCCCGTTGATGGAGCGCAGCGTCGTCGACTTCCCGGCGCCGTTCGCGCCGAGCAGGGTCACGATCTCGCCGTCGTGCACCTCGATCGAGATGCCCTTCAGCGCGTGGATCGAGCCGTAGTACGTGTGGACGTCCGAGAGCTCGAGGATCGGCGTTCCGTTGCCGTTCGAGCTCGAGCTCACGCCAGCCCCTGCCGTTTCATATCTTCGACGGCCGCCTTCCCGAGGTAGGCCTCGATGACGCGCTCGTGCTGCTGCACCTCTTTCGGCGTGCCCTCGGCGATCTTCTCGCCGTAGTCGAGCACCGAGACGCGGTCCGAGACGCCCATCACGACGCGCATGTCGTGCTCGATCATCAGGACGGTCAACCCGCGCTCGTCGCGCACGTGGCCGACGAAGCTCGTGAACTCCGCGGACTCCTGCGGGTTCATGCCGGCGGTCGGCTCGTCGAGGAGGAGCAAGGTGGGCTCCGTCGCGAGCGCCCGTGCGACCTCCAGCCGCCGCTGGTCGCCGTACGGGAGATTCTTCGCTGTCGTCTGCCATTGGCGGCGTAGGCCTGTGTACTCGAGCAGCTCGAGCGCGCGCTCGCGCGCCGCGCGCTCCTCGCGCTGGACGCCGGGCGTTCTGATGATCGAGTTGAAGAGGTTCGACTTGAGCCGCGCGTGCATGCCGACGAGCACGTTCTCGAGCGCCGTCATGTTCTGGAAGAGGCGGATGTTCTGGAACGTCCGCCCGATCCCGCGCGCGGTGATCGCGTGCGGCGGCTTTCCCGTGACGTCTTCGCCCAGCAGCGTCACCCTGCCAGACGTCGGCTTGTAGACGCCGGTGAGCATGTTGAAGAAGGTCGTCTTGCCCGCGCCGTTCGGGCCGATCAGCGAGACGACCTTCCCGCGCGGGACGGTGAAGTCGACGTCGTTGACCGCAACGAGCCCGCCGAACTCCTTGCGCACGCCCTGCGCGACCAGGATGTTGCCGTCGGTCGCCGGAGTGCTCACGTTGCCTCCGCGCCTGCGTGCTGCACGTCGTAGAGCGGCTCGTCGTGCACGCCCTCGTGCATTTCCGCGGCCACGCGTCGCGACGGGATCAGCCCCTCGGGCCGGAAGAGCATGACGACGAGGATGATCAGCCCGTAGATCCCGGATGCGTAGAGCGGGACGTCGAGGTTGGGATGCCAGCTTCCGATGTGCACGTTCGCGTTGACCCAGGCACCCGTGTTCGCGAGTCCTTCGCGGTCGAGGTAGGCGAGGAAGCCCGCGCCCACGATCACCCCCCAGATGTTCCCCATCCCGCCGAGGATGACCATGCAGAGGATGAAGACGGAGATGTTGAAGAAGAAGTCGCCGGGGAACGTCGCGCTCTTGAAGGTCGCGTAATACGCGCCGGCGATCCCGCCGAAGAACGCGCCGGTCGCGTAGGCCCAGGTCTTCGTGCGCATCAGCGGCACCCCCATCGCGGCCGCCGCCGTCTCGTCCTCGCGGATCGCAATCCACGCGCGTCCGAGGCGCGAGTACTGCAGGCGCAGCGAGCAGAACACCGTGAACAGGAGCAGCACGATCGCGGTCCAGAAGAAGACGTCAGTCGACTGGACCTGATGGCCGAGGAGATGCGCGTTGCAGCACTGCAGGTAGTTCGACGGCAGGAAGCCCCCCGTGGCGTTCGAGATGCCGTTGCCGAAGCCGAGGGAGTCGAGCGGAGTGATCCCGTTCGGACCATTCGTAAGGTTGAAGCCGGTGCCGAAGAGGTCGTTGCCGTTGCGCGCGATCTGCGGGAGGATCTCGCCGAAGCCCAGCGTGACGATGGCGAGGTAGTCGCCTCGCAGGCGCAGCGTTGGGAGCCCGATGATGATCCCGGCGAGCGCCGTCAGCACCCCCGCGAGCGGAAGCAGGAGCCAGATCGTGATGTGGATGCCCGGGAGATCAGGCGTGATCCCGATCGCGCCGAAATGCCAGTTGTGCTTGGGGAACTGCAGCGACGCGAACCACGCCGCGGTGTACGCGCCCATCGCGTAGAACGCCACGTAGCCGAGGTCGAGGAGGCCGGCGTAGCCGACCACGATGTTCAGGCCGACCGCCATCATGATGAACACGAGCATCACGACGCCGGTCGCCACGTCCGGCCACACCCCGAAGACCGGGATCGTGAACATCTTCTGCTGGTAGAAGGGATAGAGGACGGCGAGCGTGATCGCGAGGGCAGGCAGCACCCACGTCCGATACCGCTGCGGTACCCAGAACACTGCGAACGCGATCAGTAGCACGACGGCGAGCGACGGGACCCCAGTGGCGAGGAAGATCGCGACCATCACGAGCTGGCCGACGAGCCGCCACGGAAGTCGCGGCAGACGATGAATCCAGTAGAGCGCAGACGCCGTCAATACCGCGTACCCGAGTGAGTGGTCGACGAAGAAGAGCACGAGCGCGACCAGGAGCTCGACTGCGATCGCGATCCCCCACCGAGTTTGCTGCGGGAGCGCGCGGAAGCGCGGCAGGCCGAATTGCTTCCAGAGCGTCAGCAGCACGCGGCTATCCCCCCTCCGGCGTCCGTTCGCCGAGGAGGCCTTCCGGCCGGAAGACGAGGATCAGGATGAGGATCGAGAAGACGATCGACTGCGTCCAGTCCGAGCCCGGCATGTGCCAAGGAAGACCCTCGTTCCAGGTCTGGATGAGGCCGATCAGCACGGCGCCGAGCACGGCGCCCGGAAGGTTTCCGATCCCCCCGAGCACCGCGGCCGTGAACGCGATCAGGCCGAGCTGGAAGCCCTGGTCGAACCGCACCGTCGTCACGTACAGCGAGTAGCAGAGCCCCGCGGCGCCGGCGAGCGCGCCGGCGATCAGGAACGTGAAGGAGATCGTGCGGTTGACGTTGATGCCCATGATCGCGGCCGCATCCTTGTCCTGCGCGGTCGCGCGCATCGCCTTCCCCTGGCGTGTCTGCTGCACGAGCCAGAGCAGCCCCAGCAGCACCGGGATGGTGATCACGACGACGATCAGCTTGTTCCAGCCGTAGTCGACGCCGTGGAACGAGAAGACCCTGCTGTGCGGGAAGACGTCGGGAGCGGTGATGTAGTTCGGGCCTTTCCACGCGAGGCCGATGTCCTGGATGATGAAGCTGACGCCGATCGCGGTGATCAGCGGCGCAAGTCGAGGCGCGCCGCGCAGCGGTCGGTAGGCGATGAACTCGATCGTGGCGTTGATCAGCCCGCACGAGAGCATTGCGAGCACGAGCGTCGCGAACACGATCAGGATCGTCGCGGGCCCCTGGCCGTGGTGCAGGCCGAAGAAGTGCGTCGAGTACGTGATCGTGAACATGCCGCCGAGCATGAACACGTCGCCGTGGGCGAAGTTGATCAGCTCGAGGATCCCGTAGACGAGCGTGTAGCCGAGCGCGACGAGCGCGTAGACGCAGCCGGTCGTGAGCCCGATCAGCGTCACCTCGAAGAAGCGTGACGGCGCGACCGTCAGATTCTTGAGCAGCAGCGCAGCGGCGCCGCCGACGACGACGACCCCGAGCAGGCCGACGACGCTCGGTCGCTGGAGCCGGTTCGCGAGAGTCGGGACGGAAGCGTCTGCGGCCACAGGTTCAGCGACTCTACTGCGTTCGGGGCCAAACTCCTACGTCGAGACCCGGGCTACGATCCCCGGAGCGCCGAAGTGGCGGAACTGGCAGACGCGCCGGACTCAAAATCCGGTTCCCTTCGGGGAGTGTGGGTTCGATTCCCACCTTCGGCACCTCGTCCTGATCGTTCCGGCACGCGGTCTAGGATCGACGGGCTCCGTGTCGAGTCACCTTACGAGAGTCGCCGTCGGTCTGGTGCCGCTCGCCCTCGTCCCGACCCTCGGCGCGGCGGGAGGCGGGTTCCGGCCGGACACCTGGGTGTGGGCGGGCGCGCTCGCGGCGTGGTGTGCGGCGGTGGCGCTCGCGGTCAGCGACCATCCCGGCGCTCTGCGCGTGAGTTGGCCGTGGCTCGTCGGCGGCGGTGCGGTCCTGCTCTGGACGCTCGCATCGGCGCTCTGGTCCGTGGAGCCGGCGCAATCCGTGCTCGAGGCGCGGCGGACGGTCGTCTACGCCGCGGTCGCGCTCGCGCTCGTCGTCCTCGCGCGCCGCGGCGGCGGATCGACCGTCGTCGCGGGCGCGTATGCCGGGGTCTGCCTGCTCGTCCTGTACGCCGTCGCGCGCTACCTGTTCGGCGCGCGGCACTTCGTCCCGTTCGAGGGCAATCTGATCTCTGAGCCGCTCGGCTACGCGAACGCGGTGGGGATCCTCTCCGCGCTCGGGATCCTGCTCTCGCTCGCACCGGCAACCGGTGGATTCCGCCCACGTCGCGCGGCCGCTGCCGCGCTCGTGCCGCCGCTCGCTCTGGCACTCGAGCTGAGCGGCAGCCACGCCTCGTGGCTGGCATTGGCCGTCGGGTTCGCCGCGCTCGTGGTGCTGCATCC
>JABFWJ010000224.1 GCA_013362295.1 Thermoleophilia bacterium | reverse complement strand
CCGTCCTACCAGTCAGTCCAGGCGACGAACCGCTACGAAGCTGCCACGGGCCGCCAGATCGACCCCGGCGTGATCGCCCTCGTGACCGCCGGCGACGTCCACAGCGCCGCGGCCAAGCGCCGCGTCCGCCAGGTCGAGGCGCAGCTCCGCTCGAGTCGCGACGTCGCCGCCGTCTCGAGCTACTACGACAGCCACGACCCGGCCATGGTCGCCCGGGACGGGCGAGCGACCTACGTCGTCGCCTACTTCCGGCCGAAGTCGGACTCGAGGATTCAAGACGACGCCAAGCGCCTGGAGAGCGAGCTCGCCGGCCAGCATGATGTTGAGCTCGGCGGAGGAGCGATCGCGGACACGCAGGTCAACACGCAGGTCGGCAAGGATCTCGCGCGCGCCGAGCTTTTCGCGTTCCCCTTCATCTTCCTGCTCTCGCTGCTCTTCTTCCGCTCGCTGGTCGCCTCGCTGCTGCCGCCGCTGCTTGGCGCCCTCGCGATCCTCGTCACCTTCTTCGCCTTGCGGATCGTCTCCAGCTTCACCCACCTGTCGGTGTTCGCCCTCAACGGCGTCACCGGCCTTGGGCTCGGGCTCGCGATCGACTACAGCCTGTTCATGGTCTCCCGCTACCGCGAGGAGTCCGCCGTCCACGGCTTCGGCGCCGACGCACTCCGCCGCACACTCGCAACAGCCGGGCGGACGATCCTCTTCAGCTCGCTGACGGTTGCGGCGGCCCTCGCCTCGCTGACCGTCTTCCCACAGCTGTTCCTGCGCTCGATGGGACTCGCCGGCGCCGTGGTCGCGCTCGTCGCTGCGACACTCGCGCTCGTCGTGCTGCCGGCGCTGCTGGCGCTGCTTGGGCCACGCGTCAACGCCCTCGCCCCCAAGCGGCTCCAGCGCGCCGCCGACCGGGACGCGCGCCGCGACGAGTCGGGCTTCTGGTACCGGCTCTCGCAGTCGGTGATCGCGCGCCCGCGGCGGATCGCCCTCCTGAGCGGGGCGGCGCTGATCGCGCTGGGAGTCCCGTTCGCGTCGGTCAAGTTCCTGCCGGCGGATGCGGCGACGCTCCCGGCGAGCGCGAGCGCGTACCGCGTCGACGCGGCGCTTCGCACGGAGTTTCCACCCGGCCGGACCGCGCCGCTCGAGGTCGTCGTCGGCGCTGCGGCCGGATCGGAGCAGGTAAGCGACATCGCGGAACGGCTCCGCGCCTTGCCCGACGTCTCGACCGTAGCGCCGGCGCAACCCGCGGGCCGCGGCGTGTCGCTGATCGACGTCGCCCCCTCGACGCCGACCTACAGTGCAGCGAGCCGGCAGCTTGTCCACGCAGTGCGAGCGCTGCGAACGCCCTTCTACCTCGGCGTTGCGGGCGATACCGCGGGATTCGTCGACCTCGAGCACAGCCTCGGCACGCACCTCCCCCTCGTGCTCGCGCTCGTCGTCGCTTCCACACTGGTCGTCCTCTTCCTGATGACCGGCTCGCTCGTGCTGGGCGTGACGGCGACCCTGATGAACGCGCTCAGCCTCAGCGCCGTGTTCGGCATCCTCGTCCTGATCTTCCAGCACGGGAGCCTGCAAGGGTTCCTCTCCTATCGCAGCACCGGCGCACTCGACTCGACCCAGCCGATCCTGCTCTTCGCGATCGGCTTCGGGCTCGCCACCGACTACGGCGTCTTCCTGCTCTCGCGGATCAAAGAGGCCCACGACAGCGGCCTCCCCACCAGCCGAGCTGTCGCAATCGGCCTCGAGCGAACCGGGCGGATCGTCACTGCCGCCGCGCTCCTGTTCGCCGTCGCAGTCGGAGCGTTCGCGACCTCGAAGCTGATCTTCATCAAAGAACTCGGCCTCGGGACCGCTCTCGCCGTGCTGATCGACGCATCGGTGATCCGTGGCCTCCTCGTACCGTCGCTGATGCAACTACTCGGCGAGTGGAACTGGTGGGCGCCGGGCCCCCTTCGCCGACTCCACCTGCGCACCTCAGGTGCTCCGCCGGCGCAAGCGCAACCGGCCGTCGGGATCGCAGAATGAGTCCTCGCCACCGATGCCACCAGCACGTCGTACTCATCCGCCGGCAGGTCGGCGTCTGATGCGAGAGACTCGCAGCCGGCAGCAAGCGAAGGCGTGGGCGCCGACGGGCGAGAGAGGTCTCATCCGAGAAGGGCTGATCGCGCGCATGGAAGTGGAGTAGCCGACGATGGATCCGTGGCACACGCCGGAGGAGGCCGCGGCCTGGGACGCCAGCGCTGGAAGTCATCTTCCGACTCGCATGGAGCAGCAAGACCTACTCCTCGCGCTGCTCACGGAGTCCCAGATCGATGACGGTGCCGTTCTCGATCTTGGCACCGGCTCCGGGCTCGTGGCAGAGGCGGTGCTCGAGGCCTTGCCAGGCACGGAGCTGGTGGGGGTCGACTTCTCGCCGGCGATGCTCAAACTTGCGGGCCGGCGACTCCGTCGATTCGGCTCGCGGGTGCACCTCTGCCAAGGCGACCTCTCCAGACCCGAAGAGATCGATCTTCCCCTACGCCGCTACAAGGCGGTGTTTTCGGTCCAGACTCTTCACCACCTGGACAACCGGGAGAAAGCCGCAGCGTTCGCCTGGATGGCAGGGCTCCTGGGCGCGCGGGGCTTGGTCGTCGTCATCGACCGCGTCAAGGTCGAAGAGGCGCTCTTCGAAGACTGGCTGGTCACCTGGCGCCGCGTCGACCCGGCGGCCTCAGGTACCTACGCCGAGCACGTCGCTGAGCTAACCGAGGCAGGTGACCGTCCAGCCACCCTCGATGATCAGATCGAGTGGATGAAAGCGGCCGGCCTCGCCACCAGCTGTCTGCACCTGTACGGCAACCGGGCGATGCTCGTAGGCCGCAAGAGCGAGTAACGATACGCGTGATGACGGGCATCCAACCGGAGCTGTGGGTCGGGAACGCACGCGAAGCGCTCGCCTTCTACGCCGCCGCGTTCGGCGCGACCGTCCTCCATCTCGTCGGCGAGGGCAACGATATCGTCGTCCAGCTCGGCGTCGGCGACGCCGCTTTCTGGGTCGCGCCCGCCTCCTCGGCGACGAAGCGGCTCGACCCTCGCGCGATCGACGGCGCCACCAGCCGGACGCTGCTCGTCGTCGACGATCCGGACGCGGTCCTAGAACAGGCGGTCCGCGCCGGAGCGACGGAGACATCGCCGGTCGGGGACGAGCACGGCTGGAGGCTCGGCCGGATCCTCGACCCGTTCGGGCAGGAGTGGGAGATCGGCACGCCGCTCGGCGCCTGGCCGCCACGGTAAGCCGCCGGTGGACGGGTTCGAGGAGAAGCAGCTGACCGTCGGAGAGGCGAGCTACTTCATCGCCCAGGGTGGCGACGGCTCACCCGTACTGCTCCTGCACGGCTTTCCGGAGACGCACGCCTGCTGGTATCGGATCGCGCCGCGCCTTGCGGGTACACACCGTGTGATCGCTCCGGACCTGCGTGGCTACGGTTCCTCGGAGGCGCCACCCGGCGGGCCTCAGGGTGAGGGGTACACGAAGCGCGAGATGGCCGCCGAGCTGGTCGAGTTGATGGCCGGCCTCGGACACGAGCGGTTCGCGGTCGTCGGCCATGACCGCGGAGGTCGGGTCGCCTACCGGTTGGCGCTCGATTTTCCCGAGCGGGTGGAGCGGGTCGCGGTGCTGAACGTCGTCCCGACGATCGACCAGTTCGAGCGCATGGGTACCGGTCCTTCGCTCGGCTACTGGACCTGGTTTCTGCTCGCGCAGGCCGAGCGATTCCCCGAGCGGCTGCTCCTGGCCGAGCCGAAGACGGTGCTCGATCACATCTTCGCCACGTGGGCGGGCGATCCCGGCGCGATCGCCGCCGAGCTGCGGGACGCCTACCTGCAGGCGTTGACGCCGTCGACCGCAGCGGCGATGTGCGCTGACTTCCGGGCCAGCTTTCACCTCGACCGCCTGGACGAGGCGGACGATCGAGCCGCGGGTCGACGGATCACGTGCCCGATGCTCGTCGTGACCGGCTCAGAAGAGGCGCAACTCGCGGACGCCGGCGATGTCTGGCGAGCGTGGACGACTGACCTTGCCGTGGCAAAGGTTCCAGGCGGTCACTTCAACCCCGAAGAGGCGCCCGAGGAGCTCTTCCAGATCCTCGTCGACTTCCTCGCCGCGGAAAACGCGTCAGACCGGCCGTGACGCAGCTCACGTCGCTCGACCGATGAGCTCCGCGCCCCGGTGCGGTCATACGAGCAAGACCACCGCGAGATTAAGGACGAACCCATGAAACTGACGACCATGACGCAGGTCACCGTCGATGGAGTGATGCAGGGAAACGGCGGCGCGTCGGATGAGGACCGCAGGAACGGATTCGAGCGCGGCGGATGGGCCATGGGGGTGTTCGACAACGAGACCATGACGTTCATCGACCAGACCTACGAGCGCGCCGACGCGTTCCTGTTCGGCCGGCGGACCTACGAGCTCTTCGCCGGCTACTGGGGCGCAGAGGAGCGGGCTCGTGCCGCGCTGGAAGATCCGGGCAACCACCAGATCGCAGCTGCCTTGAACACGAAGCCCAAGTACCTCGCATCGACCACGCTCACCGAACCGCGGTGGACGAACACGACCCACCTCTCCGGTGACCTCGCGGCGGCCGTCGGCGAGTTGAAAGCCAAGCCGGCGGGTGAGCTGCAGGTGCACGGCAGCGGCGCCTTGATCCGGTGGCTGCTCGCTAACGACCTCGTCGACGAGATCACCCTGCTCGTCGTCCCCGTGGTCCTCGGCCAGGGCGCGCGGCTGTTCCCCGACGCCGGCCCGGACATTGCGCTTGACCTGGTCGACTCGCGAGCCGACTCGCAGGGCGTAACGATCCAGGTCTACCGGCCGGCGGGGCGCCCGCGGTATGCAACCGCAGGAGCGTAACGATGAATGATGAATCGTTGTGGTCGCGGCTCGCGGGGTTGGCGCTCATCGTCGAGGGGTGCGAGTACGACCGCCTGCACGCCGTCCTCGCTTACGAGTTCGAGCGCATCACGACGCACGTGCGGCTCGTCGGCGCTGGCGTTGACGGGCTGGGCGAGGACGTCTCCGTTTTCCGCGAGGACGGCACCGCGCTGCATGAGACCCGACCGGCGCTGCGGCTCGAGGGAGAATGGACACTGGCCGGCTTCTGCAAGCATCTCGCGACGCTCGAGCTGTGGCCTCAGCCGCCGGAGTGGGCCGGGGCGCTGCGCTTTCGCCAGTGGGCGTTCGAGTCCGCGGCGCTCGACCTCGCGCTGCGCCAGGCCGGGCGGTCGCTGCACGATGTGCTCGGGCTGACGCCCCAGCCGGTGCGCTTCGTCAACTCGCTCGGCCTCGGCAAGGAGCCTTCGATCGAACCGGTGCGCCGGCGGCTTGCCCGCTCCCCCGGCGTGCGCTTCAAGCTCGACGCGGAGGCGACCTGGGGGCCGGCGCTCGTCGAGGAGGTCGCGGCCACTGGAGCGGTTGACACGATCGACTTCAAGGGTCAGTACGGCCTCGAGGTCAAGGATCCGGCGGCGCTGGGTGCGCTGTACGACCAGGTGCTCGCCGGGTTCCCGGAGGCATATCTGGAGGACCCGCACGACCTGCCCGAGCTCGAGCAGCGGCTCCGCGATCACCTCGAGCGCGTGTCGTACGACGCACCGATCCGCGACGCCGAGGACATCGGCGCGACGCCGCTCGCTGCGCGCGTGGTCAACGTCAAGCCGTCGCGCATCGGCAGCCTGCGCCGGCGGTTC
>JABFWJ010000463.1 GCA_013362295.1 Thermoleophilia bacterium | reverse complement strand
GGGGCGGGGGACCCCCCGCATCGGGCCGGCCGGCGCCGCCGCAGATCGCCGTAGACGAAGTCGCCGACGGTGTGGCCGCGTCCGCCGGCTCCGCCCGCCCCCGCCGAGCGAAGCGTTGCTGCGCCTGAGTCTGCGCGCCGCGCAAAATCCCTGGCCAAAACCAGGCCAGGGCGCTGGTCGTATAACCACCTGGCCAGCTACGTTCAAGGGGGGAACAAACATGCTAGGGGGGAAGCATGGGGTCTCCGCGATCACGGTTATCGCGATCGCGCTTTCGACGACCGCCGCGGCGGTCGACGGCAAGACGGCAACAGCGCAGCTCGACCGCACCGTCGCCGCGAACACCGGGCTAGCACTCGGCTTCGTCGAGAACAAAGGCCAGACGAACGCGCGCGTGCGCTACTACGCACAAGGAGATCGCTACGCGTTCTTTGCGACGCGCGACAGACTGGTGCTCTCGTTCGCCAAACGGCAGAACGCACGCGGGCTGACCCTCGCGCTCCGCTTCCTCGGCCGGGATCCAGCATCGGCACCCCAGGGCGCTGATCGGCAGCCGGGCACTGTCAACTACTTGCGCGGGGCCGGTCCGGCACGATGGCAGACGAGTCTCCGGCACTACGGCGCGGTCGTGTACCGCGGGCTCTGGCCCCGGATCGATCTGCGCCTGCACCAGGCGGGCGGTGCCCTGAAGTACGAGTTTCGCGTCCGCCCAGGCGCACGGCCGTCCGACATCCGCCTCGCGTACGCGGGCGCGCGACGCCTCGCGATGGACGCCGCCGGCAACCTTCTGATCGAAAGCCCGGTCGGGACGCTTAGAGACTCGCACCCGGTTTCCCATCAGGACGTCGCCGGCGTACGCGTGCCCGTTGCAAGCCGCTACCTGCTGAGCGGTAACCGCTTCGGCTTCGCCGTCGGCCGTTACCGGCACGACCGCGACCTGATCATCGATCCGGGAATCGAGTACACGACCTTCATCGGCGGGTCGAGCGATGAAATCGGAAACGGCATCGCCGTCGACGGAAACGGCAACGCGTATGTCACCGGCACGACGCAGTCCCCCGACTTTCCGACAACCGTCGGGGCGTTCAGCCGCACGGGTGCGGCGGGCAACAACCCGGACGTCTTCGTCAGCAAGCTGAACCCGACAGGGACGGCGCTCGTCTACTCGACGTTCATCGGCGGGAGCGGCTTCGACTTCGGGCGGCGGATTGCGATCGACGCGGGGGGCAACGCGTACATCACCGGGCAGACGACGTCCGCCAACTTCCCGACCACGGCCAACGCATTCTCGAGGCGCCTGCACATCCCGCCGAACTGCCCGCGCTGCGTCAACGCCGACAACTACGACGGCTTCGTTGCCAAGCTGAATGCGTCGGGTTCCGGGCTTGCCTATTCCACGTACCTCGGAGGCACCGACATCGACAGCCCACGGGGCGTGGCGGTGGACGGCGCGGGCAACGCCTACGTCACCGGCGAAACCGTCTCCGTCGACTTCCCGACCACCGCCGGTGCCTTCAGCAGAACCGAACACGGGGCCTACGACATGTTCGTCACCAAGGTGAATGCCACCGGGTCCGCACTTGCGTACTCGACGTATCTCGGAGGCGCGCAGGTCGACAACGGCGAGCGTGTCGCGGTCGATTCCGGGGGCAACGCCTACGTGCTCGGCTTCACGAGCTCGCTCGACTTCCCGACGACGCCGGGCGCCTTCGACACCACTGCGAACGGCGACTTCGACGTCTCCGTGACGAAGCTGAATCCGGCCGGCTCCGCCCTCGTGTACTCGACGTATCTCGGCGGGCAAGGATCTGACAGCGGCGGGGGGCTCGCAATCGATGCGGCCGGAAACGCCTACGTGTCGGGCGGAGCCGGCTCGCTGGACTTCCCGACCACGCCCGGCGCGTTCGACACGACCTCGGACGGGAACGACGCTTTCGTCACCAAGCTGAATCCCGTGGGGTCGGCGGCCGTCTACTCGACCCTCGTCGGCGGGACGGGCGGCGACGGGGCCAGCGGCGTCGTCGTCGATTCGGCCGGGAACGCCTGGCTGACCGGAGTGACGAGCTCGGGCGACTTCCCCATGTCGGCGGACGCGGCAGACGGGTCGTTCAACGGGGTGGCTGACGCCTTCATCTCGGAGCTGAACAGCGCCGGGTCAGCGGTCGTCTACTCGACGTACCTCGGAGGCGCCCAGTCCGACAGCGGAACCGACATCGCGCGCGATTCGGTCGGGAACGTCTACATCACCGGCCGTACGTTCTCGATGGACTTCCCGGCGACAACCGGCGCCTTCGACACCGTCTGGAACGGCGATCCGTTGATCTTCTGGGGAGACGCGTTCGTGACGAAGCTCGCGCTCGGCAGGACCACCTCGACCCCGCCTGCGCCGCCGCCCGTCCCGAGCGCGCCCGTGCTGGTCTCGCCGCCCAACGGCGACACGCCGCCGCAGCCGATCACGTTCGACTGGAACAACGTCGCGGGCGCCGCCTCGTACACGATCCAGATCGACGACTCGAGCGCCTTCACCGCACCCCTCGAGCGCGAGGCGACGGTGACGGACTCGATGTATGCCACCACCGACCTCTCGACGGCGACCCACTTCTGGCGCGTCCGCGGCGTGAACAGCGCCGGGGTTGCCGGCCCGTGGTCGGCCGTGCGCAGCTTCACGCCGCAGGCCGCGCCGCCCCCGGCGGTGCTCTCGACGATGGACATCAATCCCGCGACAGTCGTCGGGGGCAACAACTCGTCCGGAACGGTCGTCCTGAGCACCCCGGCACCCGCGAACGGCGCGGTCGTCACCCTGTCGAGCAGCAACCCTGCGGTCGCCAGCGTGCCGGCGACCGTCACGGTGCCACCCGTCGGCTTCACCGGGTCCTTCACGATCACGACCTCTCCGGTCTCTGCGAACGTGACGGTCGTCATCACCGCCTCGTACAACGGCACAACGAGAACCGGGACGCTGACGGTCACGCCACCCGGCGCTCCTCCACCGCCGGCGACGATCCAGAGCGTCTCGGTGAGCCCCGCGGCCGTCACGGGCGGTTCAACCGCTCAGGGCGCCGTCACCTTGTCCGGGGCCGCCCCGCAGGCGGGCGCAACGGTCTCCCTGTCGAGCAGCAACGCGGGCGCCGCGACCGTGCCGGCGTCCGTCACGATCCCCTCGGGCGCGAGCACTGCGACCTTCGCGGTCTCGACCTCCGCGGTCGCCACGTCGACGCCGGTCACCATCTCGGCGACGTACAACGGCGCGACTGCGACGACCAGCCTCACAGTCGACCCCGCGCCACCGCCGCCGCAAACGGCAACGCTGACCGTCACAGCAACCGGACGCGCGGGCGAGCGCGTCACCTCGAGCCCCGCCGGGATCAGCGTCGCGACGGGCAGCAGCGGCTCGGCCTCGTTCGCGACGGGAACAAGCGTGACGCTGAGCGTCTCCAACGGTCGCGACGCGATCTGGTCGGGCGCGTGCTCGAGCAACGGATCGAAGACGACGACCTGCACCTTCACCCTCAGCGCAGCCGCATCCGTGACGGCCAACGTGCAATGACCTGACCAGACGACACGGACGGGCGCGATACGGTCGCGGCATGAGGCGCGCACTGCCGGCGGCGCGAACACCCAGGCGCTCCGAGCGCCCTGTTCTTTCGTACAGGATTGGTCTAGTCTGAGTGGAGAAACGCCAGCCACTCGAAAGGCCGCGATGAGTTCATCCATGCTGCGTGTTCGCCTGATGTCACGACTGGGCCTGCTCGAGCCGCTCGTGCGGTTGGCGCGCTGGGCCTCCTCGTAGCCGTCGGCACCACTGGCCACCAAGCCGGCCTTCGACATCCACTTGCCAGACCGGCGGACGACCGCACGGGTGCGATGAGGCCCGGTGAACGTGCCGTTGCACCGGGGATCGGATAGCGCCCCGACGCTTGACCGGCGAAAAGCGGCAGGAGTAGCGTCCTCCTGTCCTGCCGCCGGGAATGGCGGGCTGACCCATGGGGCCGGACGAGACGTGTCACGGCTCATGTGGGAGGCACAGCATGCAGGGAAAGCACGGAAGCGAGGGCGTGAGATACGACCGTGCGCAGCTGCTCCGGCTCGGGACGCTGGCGGCGGCGCCGCTCGTCCTCGGACTGCCGGCAGCGCGCGCGGCGATCGCCGACGACGTGATCCACGGACGCCGCGCCCGACTGGCTGCGCGCTTGAAGAACGGCGAGCTCGCCTGGTGGCCGACCTGGGGCGGTGGGTACCACTACGTCCCGCGGCGCGTCCTCACGACGCAGGAGTCGGCGGCATTCGTTGCGCGCAGGCTCAACCGGTTCGGAGCCAAGCCGTTCATCGAACCGAGAACGGCCGAGGCCTTCAAGTTCGCCGGGATCGCCGAGCTCCAAGTCGCGGTGCAGAAGCCGGCCGTGCCGCAGATACTCGCGGGGACGTTCGGAAAGGAGGCGTCGTCGAGGCGCGAGCCGGCGGTCGCGCCGCACTACGTCCTCTTCGGCGAGCCGGAGTATGAGGGCGGCCCGTTCGGTCCGCCGACCCCTGCGGCCGCGGAGACACCGTACGCGCCCGCGCCGCCGGAAGGCGGTCCGCGCGTCGCCGTCATCGACACGGGTTACCACTGGGGGATCCACCCCGATCTCGACGCACACGTGCTGCCGAAGGCGGGCGCCTCGCAGCTGCCGGACGTGACACCGCACGACTCCGTCCTCGACGACGAGGCGGCCCACGGGCTGTTCATCACCGGCATCATCGTGCGCCTGGCGCAGACCGTGACCGTCGAGATCGTCCGGGCGCTCGACGGGCTCGGTCTCGCGAAGGAGGGGACGATCGTCGCAGCGCTCACGGCCTTCGCACGCCGCGGCGACGTCAACGTCATCAACCTCTCGCTCGGCGCGCTGGGCGACCCGCGGTTCCCGCCGGTCGGCCTCGCGCAGGGGCACGCGAGGCTCCCGACGACGACCGCCGTTGTTGCTGCTGCAGGCAACAACCACACGAACCAGCCGATGTACCCGGCGGCGTTCGCGCGCGTCGTCGGGGTCGCGGCGGCGGCCGACCGAAGCGGTACGCCGGCAGTGTTCACGAACTATGGGCCATGGGTCGACTGCTACGCGCCGGGGGTCGACGTGCCGAGTGCGTTCGACGACTGGAACGGGCTCGTGCCGACCAACCCGCAAAGCACCGAGACGTTCAACGGCTGGGCGACATGGAACGGCACGTCGTTCGCGGCCCCGAAGGTGAGCGGAACGATCGCGGCGCTGGTCGGGCCCGCGGCGACGGGACAGCAGGCCGCGGACGCCCTCGTCAACGACCCGACGCGGCCGTGGCGCGCCGATTACGGACGGTTCCTCGATCTCTGACGACGCCCGTGGGGAACGCCCTCGATGCGCGCGGTTGGGCTGACCGCTAGCGCGAGGGCGACCCGCGGCGCAGCTGCTCGTGCAGCCACCGGCGCTCGAGCGCGGCCGACGCCGTCTCGGCGAGATGGACGAGGATCGCCTCGTCCCCGTCCGTGAAGTCGCCGTCTCGCTTGTCGAACAACCGAATCGAGCCGAGCTGTCGGCCGTCGAGCGCGGTCAGCGGCACGGCGAGGCGCGTGCGGACCGGCGCGTCGGATCCGAGCAGCGCCGCGAGTGCGGTGGCCGCGGGGTCGCCGGGCTCCTCGCCGATCCTCGACGCGAGCGTCAGCAACGCGGCGGGGGCGACCCCGCGCGCGGGCGCGGGCGCCGCCGCCACGACCGGCGAGTCGC
>JABFWJ010000095.1 GCA_013362295.1 Thermoleophilia bacterium | reverse complement strand
GCGAGCGTCTGCAGGACCGAGTCGTGGATCCTGGCGGCGACGTCGGCGCGCTCTTCGAGCCGGATCCGCTCGAGGCGCTCGCTCGCGAGCTGCCAGAACCAGGGTCCCAGCACGAGCAGGAGCGCCCCGATCACGGCGCCCGGGCCGAACACGGATCCCGAAGCGCCGGTGTTTCCGAGCAGCGTGGCTGCGCCGACGACCATCAGCAGGATCGCCGAAATGGGGAGCCGGCCGCCCCGCTTGAGCGAACCGCCGCGAATGACGACGACGACCAGCCCGGCCACGAGCAGACCGGCGCCGAGCACGCTCGCCTTGGAAAGGCCGAGCGCGAAGAGCAGTGCGGCTGCGGCGGCGGCGACGAGCGCCGCCGCGGGCCACGTGCGGCGGCCGCTGTCGTACACCCAGAGGGCGACATAGAGGAGGATGCCGGCGCCGCCTGCGAGCGAGAGGAGCGCGAACACGAGCCGGACGAGCGTCGCGTCGACACCGAGTGTCGACGCGAGCCCGCCACAGACTCCCGCGACGACGCGGTCGCCTCCGCTCCGCTCGAACGGCAGCACCCGGATCTGATTCACCCCGCGCGCACCACGTCGATGCGTCCTGCGCCGACCTTCGCGTCGATGACGAGCGGATTGCCGCTGCCGAAGCGGACGGCTGCGTTGCGGCCGTCGTCGTGGCGGCGGAGCACGTACAGGTCGCCGACCTTCGCATGGGCATCGACCGCTACGGCCGCGTCACGCGGGACGATGATGCGCAGCTCGCCGATGCCGACGGACGCCTTGATGTGCTTGGCGTTGGTGACGGAACCGATGTGCGAGAGGTCCAGACGCAAGTCGCCGACACCGAGCTCGTAGGCGGACTTGACGTCCGAGATCGCAGTCGGCTGATACACGCGGCTGCCGGTACCGTCGCCGAGACTCACGTCGAACCACGAGAACGCGACGATCGCCGCAGTTGCGAGCGCCCCGACCAGGACGCCGACGAGAGCCGTCACGACGACGACGATGGTGCGAGCCTTCGTCCCACGGGCGATCCAGAGGATGATCAGACCGGCGACCGGAACGAGGATCCAGCTGGAGCTGGAGAGGATCGCCGCGACGATGAGGGCGACCACGCCGAGTCCGGCCAGCGCCCAGGGCCGGTCGCGGCGCTTGAGGAGCGCCTTCTCGACGACGGACTGATCCTGGCCCTCTTCGGGGATGACCAGCACGGCGGCGAGATAGACGAGGAAGCCCGCGCCGCCGAGCAGCGTGAGGGCAACGAGCCCGAGCCGGAAGACGGTCGGGCTGAGGTCGAAGTAGCGTCCGAGGCCGCCGGCGACACCGGCGATGAGGCGATCGTCCGACGTGCGCTCGAGACGCTTGACCTGAGGGGTGTGTGTGATGTGTTCGCTCATGCCTCGAGGGTGCCGACGCGCGGTTCCAGCGTCCATCCGGCATCACCCTGGTCCGACCCTCAACGCTACTCTCGACCTTCCATGGCCGTGAAGGAAAAGCTCATCGCCGAGAACCGCCGCGCGCGGTTCGACTATCAGCTGCTCGAGCGGCTCGAGGCGGGGCTCGTGCTCACCGGCACCGAGGTCAAGTCGCTGCGCGACGGGCGCACGACGATGGCGCAGTCGTTCGCCGAGGTGCGCGACGGCGAGGCCTGGCTCCACGGTCTCGAGATCGCGACGTACGAGCAGGGAAACCGCGCGAACCACGAGCCGATGCGCCCGCGGAAGCTCCTCCTGCACCGGCGCGAGATCGATTCGCTGTACGGAAAGGTGCGCGAGAAGGGCCTGACGATCGTTCCGACGCGGCTCTACTTCAAGGACGGCCGGGTGAAGGTCGAGCTTGCCGTTGCCCGCGGCAAGGAGCAGCGCGACAAGCGCCGGGACGTCGCGGAGCGCGACGCCAGGCGCCAGATCGAGCGCGCGCTCAAGCAGCGGGGATAGTCGGCGGGTAGGCTGCGGTATGGCACGGATCGCGGTGGTGGTCGTGATCTCGGCGCTGGCGTTCGCAGCCGGCTCGTCCGCGGCGTCGCCCGACGTCCAGGCCATGAACTTGCAGGCGGCAGACGTGCCGGGCGCGAAGATCGTCAACCAGCGTGCGGTGACGGAGAGCGGGTACACGGCGGCGCACGCCCGAACCTTCGTGTTCGCGGCGCCGAACAAGGGCTCCCATCTGATCGAACTCGACTCGGAGACAGCGCTCGCAGACAGCACGGCGAAGGTCTCGGCGGACGTCGCGTCCATCGAGAAGCCGCTGCACTCGCCGGCAGGGCGCAAGGCGCTCGTGGCGGCCGTCGCGAGGGGCGCGAAGGTGAAGGTGAAGAACGTCGCGCTCGGGCAGCCGCACAAGGTCGCAGGCTTCGACCAGGGCTTCGAGATCGCCGTCAGCCTGCCGATCAAGGGCAGGCGCGCCTACGAGAACCTGATCGTCCTCCGCCTCGATCGCGTCCTGGTCGAGATGGTCGAGATCGGCACGCGGCCGATCACGATCACGGGCAAGTACGCAGGCGCCATCGCGCGTCACATCGCGACCGAGCTCTCGCCGACTGGGATCGCTGCACCGTCCGTCACCGGGACGGCTCAGCAGGGCCAGGCGCTGACCGCGTCGCCGGGAACGTGGACCGCGAGCGACGCGACCTTCGCCTACCAGTGGCAGCACTGCGACGCGGCCGGCGCGAACTGCGCCGACATCGCGGGCGCCACGGCCCAGACCTACACCGTCACCCCCGCGGACGTCGGCGCGACGCTCCACGTCGTGGTGAAGGCGACCAACCGGTTCGGCTCGGCCGCCGCGCTGTCGGCGCCCACTGCCATCGTTTCGTAGTAGAGGCTTGATGTGGATTTCAGGCACTCGCGGATGGTGGCTCAGACACGGCGCATCTCGCCCGGCCCGCGCTTGAACGTAGGTACCGCTATGTCCTGCGCCCGTGCCGGGCGACCTGCTTGGTCTGAGCCATCCCCGCAAGCACCTCAATCCACATCAAGCCTCTAGGCCGCAAGGGCTGCGAGACTAGGGCGCGCGGCCCAGGCGACCGGCGGCACGGGCAGCTACCGTGCCCGGCGTGAAACGGGGGGTCATCGCGGCCGTCTTGCTGTGCGCGCTCACCGCGGCTCCGTCTGCGCTCGCCGACAGCTGGCTGCCCCACGGTGCCGACGCGACGTGGACGTACAGCTGGGTCGACAGCCAGTACAACACGACGCCGACGAGCGAGCAGGTGTCGGTCAAGAGCACGAAGGGGAACTCGTTCACGCTCGGCTGGACAACGGAGGGCCAGGGGAACGCGAGCGACTCGGTCACCAGCACCGGCACGATCGCGCTGCAGGAGAACGGCGGCGGCATCTCGGTCGTCTCGCCGTTCTGGTCGTCGAATGCGCCGCCGCCGAGCTTCCCGATCCTCTGTGCCAATGCCGGCCCGTGCCCGAACAGCCTGGCCTCCACCTACTACAACGTGATCTGGGGGAGCCTGACCCCTCTCCTCGCCGAGCCGCTTCTGCGAGGCACCACCTGGACCGGCGTCGGCGGCGACCAGAGCATCACGAGCACTTCGACGTACGTCGGCACCGAGGCGGTGAGCGTGCCCGCGTTCTCCGCGCCTGTCGTCGCGGCGAAGATCCGCACGGACGTGGTGCAGGCAGGTGCGCTCGGCGATCCGTACGGCAGCGGCGTCAAGACGGTGTGGTGGGTGTACGGCGTCGGGCCGGTGAAGGTCGTCTTCCAGCACGCAGGCGGTGCGACCGCACCGGTCACGATCGCCGTCCTGCAGTCGACGAACCAGACCGCGAAGCCGCCGCCCTCGGACGTCAACTGGTTCCCGATGCGCAAGGGGCTCAAGGGCACCTACCGCTGGACGAACGCGAAGCACCTCGCGAAGCCCGAGGTCGAGAAGTTCGTCATCGATCAGGTCGCGAACGGCTCCTCCCGGCTCCTCGTCAACTGTCTTTCCGGTCCCATCCGCTGCGCGGGGCTCTACTTCCTCACGCAGCGCACCGACGGCCTCACGAACATCTCGGCGACGGTCAAGGCGGCGTCGCTCGCGAAGTTTCCGCCGCTCGGCCCCGCCGCGCTCCCGGCCACGAAGCGCCGTCATTTCTTCACGCCGTTCGACCTGATGTCGTTCGGGATCAACCCCGTGCTCGGTGAGTATCCCGTCGCGGGCGACGCGTGGTCCGTCGGCGCCGGGAGCAGCGAGTTCGCCGTCTACGGCGTCACCGGCAAGTCGACGGTGCTCGGCGTGCAGAAGGTGACCGTTCCCGCAGGGACGTTCCGTGCGCTCGCCGTCCGCACGACGATGAAACAGCGGGGTTTTCCGTTCGGCAGCGGGACGCGCACGAGCTGGTTCGCGCCGGACCGCGGGCTCGTCAAGCTCCAGTTCAAGCACGGCGACGGCAGCACCTCGCTCGTCGAGCTGACGAAGTAGCCCTCGTGCGCCGGCTGGCCGTGCTCGCCGCGCTGCTTCCGCTGACCGGCTGCGGCGGCCACGCTCCTTCGCACGCATCGCGGGACGCGGTGCGCGGCTACATCTCCCACGTCAACGCGATCGAGCTTGCGCTGCACAAGCAGGTCGAGGCGGTGTCCGACGCAACGGTCACGTTCTCGAAGGCTCGTGACATGCGCGTGGCGACAGCCGCACTCGCACGCGCACAACGCACGTTTCATCGCCTGCACGTCCGGCTCGAACGAGTGACGCCGCCCGCGTCCGCCCGCAGGCTGCACCGGCTCCTGCTCGCGTTGATCGCACGCGAAGAATCGCTCGCAGGCGAGTTGCGCACGCTGTCGGTCTTCGGCCCGTCATTCGCCGACGCGCTGCGGCCACTTGCCGCTGCCAACACGTCTGCCCACACGACGCTGAAGTCGGCGACTGACCCCGTGTCCGTCGCGGCCGCGCTGCACCGGTACCGCGCGGCCGTCGCGGCGGCGGCAGCGCGGGTGCGCACGCTGCGCCCGCCGGCCGTCGAGCGGCCGCAGTACGACGCTCAGCTGCAGCGCCTGACCGGTCTCGAGACGACCCTGGGTCAGCTCGAACGCGCCGTGAGAGCCCGCGATCGCACGGCGGTGGCGCGGGCGGAGCACGCGCTCTCGGTCGTCTCCGTGAGCTCCGACACGCGCGCCCGCCAGCGCGCCCAACGCGATGCTGTGCTCACGTACAACGCGCGCGTGGCGAGCGTGGACGCCCTCGCGATGCGCGTGCAGCGCGAGCGGGACCGGTTGCAGCGGGCGTTGCCCTAACCCGAATCACAATAGGCCGATCGGCCTATTGCGCTGCCCTTGGGCGATACGTACGGTTGCGTTCGCCGTCAGTCAGCAGTCGGGGTTTCAGGGGAAGCAGGGGGGAAGCGGTCACGTCTTCGTACGTCGTCGGACAGGGTCCAGCGGACGCGATCAGTCTTGATGCGCTCCGCACCAGGACGATTCGCTACTGGCTCGCGCTGGTTGGAGGTCTCAGCCTCGCGCTGATGTACGTCAACCCGGGCGTGATCGCCGCGATCCGCAACGCACCGGCACCGGTCGTGGCGGTCGAGGCGCTTCCCGAGCTCACGGTTCCTGTCGCCCGCTTCCCGCGGCTCGCGGTGCCCGGCTTGCACGCGCCGGCCCCGGCAGCGCCGCTGCAGCTCCCGCCGGCGCAGCACGCGCAGCGCAGCGTTCCGCGTCGTGTCGCGCGCACGGCCGCACCCGCGCAAGCACGGCGCAGCACGAAGGTCCCGGTCGTGACGACGAGCTACTCCGTCGTGCCGGCCGCACCGGCGAAGTCACAT
>JABFWJ010000191.1 GCA_013362295.1 Thermoleophilia bacterium | reverse complement strand
CGCGATCGACGCCGGGGTGGCCGCGGTGCGCATCAACCCGGGCAACATCGGCGGACCCGACAAGGTCGAGCAGGTCGTACGCGCCGCGAAGGCAAAGGGCATCCCGATGAGGATCGGCGCGAACTCGGGCTCGCTGCCGAAGCATCTGGCCGCCCTCGCGCAGGAAGACCAGGCCGAGGCGCTCGTCGAGGCCGCGCTCGAGGAGGTGCGGCTGCTCGAGCAGCTCGACTACCGCGACTTCAAGATCTCCGTCAAGTCGAGCCACGTGCCGACGATGATCCGCGCCTACCGCCTGCTCGCCGCCAAGGTCCCGTACCCGCTCCACCTCGGCGTGACGGAGGCGGGCACGCCGTACGCGGGATCGATCAAGAGCGCGGTCGGAATGGGGGCGCTGCTCGTCGACGGGATCGGCGACACGATCCGCGTCTCACTGACGGCCGACCCGGTCGAAGAGGTCAACACCGCGTTCGAGATCCTGAAGGCGCTCGGCCTGCGCGAGCGCGGGCCGATCATGATCGCCTGCCCGAGCTGCGGCCGCGACAACGTCGGCGTGCAGCAGCTCGCAGAGCGCGTCGAGGAGCGGCTGCGCACCTATCCCGAGGCGTTCGAGGTCGCCGTGCTCGGCTGCGCCGTCAACGGACCGGGGGAGGCGGGCGACGCCGACTTCGGGATCGCCGGCGGCCGCGACGTCGGCTTCGTCTACGCCCACGGGCGCGTGCTGAAGAAGGTCTCGAGCGACATCCTGGTCGACGAGCTCTTCCACGAGATCGACAGGTGGATCGCGGACGGCATGCGCCGCCCGAAGCGGCTGAAGATGGCCAAGCCGGCCGCACTCGCGATGGCCGAGGCTTCCGCCATTCCGCTCGAGTAGCCTGCCGCGACAACGATGATCGCCCGGGCCTCCAAGCTGTTCCTGCCGACGCTCCGCGACGACCCCGCCGACGCGGAGGCCGTCAATCACCGGCTGCTCGTGCGCGGCGGCTTCGTCCGGCAGGTGATCGGCGGCGTCTGGACATTCCTGCCGCTCGGCTGGCGTGTGCATCGCAAGATCGAACAGATCATCAGGGAGGAGATGGATGCGATCGGCTCGCAGGAGATGCTGATGCCGGTGCTCACCCCGGCCGAGCTCTGGCGCACAAGCGGGCGCTACTCGATCCCCGAGCTGTTCCACCTTCAAGACCGGAAGGGCACGGAGTACGTGCTGCCGATGACGCACGAAGAGACCGTCACGTGGCACGCGCGCGAGATCCGCAGTTACCGCGACATGCCGCAGCTCCTCTACCACTTCTCGGTGAAGGAGCGGGACGAGCCGCGCCCGCGCGCCGGGCTGATCCGGCTGCGCGAGTTCATCATGAAGGACTCGTACTCGTTCGACCGCGACGCGGAAGGTCTCGACGTCGCGTTCGAGCTGAACCGCGGCGCATATCACCGGATCTTCGACCGCGTCGGACTGCAGGTCTACGCCGTCGAGGCCGAGTCGGGGATGATGGGCGGCAGCGAGTCGATCGACTTCCTCGCGCCCGCGAACGCAGGCGAGAACACGCTCGTCACGTGCGAGAACGGCGACTACGCGGCTGACCTCGAGGTCGCCCGCAGCGTGCCGCGCGCGCCCGAGTTTCCACCCGAGCTTGCTGCGCCGGAGGAGATCGAGACGCCGAACGTCCGGACGTGCGAGGCGCTCGCCGAGTTTCTCGGCATCGACCTCGCGGCCACGACGAAGGCGATGCCGGTAACACGACCGAACGGCACCGTGGTGCTCGGGCTGCTGCGCGGCGACGACCGCCTCGAGGAGGCGAAGCTGTTCTCGGCACTCGGAAGCGAGTACCGGCCTTCGACCGACGAGGAGATCCGAGCCGCCTTCGGCGCCGAGGGCGGCTCGCTCGGCCCCGTCGGCTTCGAGGGCGAGGTCGTCGCGGACGAGTTGCTCCGTGGGGGGCAGTTCGTCTCCGGCGCGAACCGCACCGGCTGGCACCTGCGCGGCGTGCAGCACGGCCGCGACTACGAGGCGACGTTCGCGGACCTCCGCCAGGCGCGCGCGGGCGACCGCTGCCCGAAGTGCGGCGGTGCGCTCCACTTCCAGACGGCAATCGAGGTCGGCCACATCTTCAAGCTCGGGACGCGCTTCTCGAAGCCGCTCGACGCGACGTACGTGGACGAGGACGGGACCGAGAAGCCGATCGTGATGGGCTCGTACGGGATCGGCCTCGAGCGCACGATGGCGGCCGTCGTGGAGCAGCAGAACGACGAGCACGGGATCATCTGGCCGGCGTCGATCGCCCCCTACGGCGCCCACGTCGTCGTGCTGAAGGGCGCAGACGAGATCGGCGAGCAGGCGGCGTCCGCACTCGACGCCGCGGGCCTCGAGGTCCTGCTCGACGATCGCGACCAGCGCCCCGGCGAGAAGTTCGCGGATGCCGACCTGATCGGCATCCCCCTCCGGGTGACCGCCGGCAAGAAAAGCCTGGAAGACGGGGCCGTCGACGTCCGGAACCGCGCCACGGGCGACGAGCGACGTGTCAATGTTGCCGAGTTGGGCGAGAATCTCTCACATGGCTAGGCGCCGTCGATACGCCTCGGAGCCCTTCGGCCCCGCGGTCGAGCGGTTGATGAACGAAACGGGCGTGACCTACCGCGCGCTCGCGTCGAAAACCGGCCTGTCGGCCGGATATCTCAACCACCTCGTGCACGGCAACCGCCCCGTGCCGTCCAACGACGTCGTCGAGACGCTGGCCGGCGCCCTCGACGTCGAGCCGGAGCATTTCCGCGAGTATCGGCTGCGCGTGATCACCGAGAAGCTCGAAGCCATGCCGGATCTCGTCGATCGGCTCTATAAGCGTTTGAACGGCTAACTGCCTCGTTCAAAATGCGTCTAATCCTGTGGTCGGTGGGGTCCCGGCAAGCGACCACTGGGGGGTTAGGGGCGCCACCGACCAACTCGCCGCCGGCGTGAGCGCCTCCGAGAGAGTGTCGCGCCCGTCGTGCGCAAGGAGCTCGCGTGCTCCGCGCAGAACTCGGCTGCGTGATCGGGACGCTCAACGAAGGAGCGCTGCACGCGCAGCTGAAGCAGTGGTACCTCGAGCCCGGCGACCTCCTCGAGCGCAAGCTCGGCGGCTACGTCATCGACCTCGTGCGCGGCGACCTGCTCGTGGAGTTTCAGACCGGCGGGTTCGCGCCGCTGCGCAAGAAGCTCGCCGCGCTGACCGAGGAGCACCGCGTGCGACTCGTCGCGCCGGTTGCGCTGTCGCGGCGCATCGTGCGGCTCTCGGACGAGGGCGAGATCATCTCCGCCCGGCGCTCGCCGAGGCGCGGGTGCCTGCACGACGTCTTCGACCGCCTCGTGAGCATCCCGGGCCTCGTCGCGCACCCGAACTTCGAGCTCGAGGTGCTGCTGACGCACGAGGACGAGCTGCGCATGTTCAAGCCCGGACGCGCGTACCGCCGGCGGGGCTGGGTGGTGCAGGGACGGTCGCTGGTCGGCGTCGAGCACTCCGTGGTGATCGCCGGTCCCGCCGACGCGGCGCAGCTCTTGCCCGCGCTCGGCGTGACGTTCGACACGGCCGACCTCGCGGCCGCAGGCTGCCTCGACCGCCGCCTCGCGCAGCGGATGGCGTACTGCCTGCGCGCGCTCGGCGTGATCACCCCCGTGGGCAAGCGCGGTGGCGCGGTGCTCTACGCCCGCACGTGACTGTGCGCCTTTCAGTTCATGCGGCCCTGTGCCACGGCGAGGCAGGCCTGGCACACGGGGAAGCCCTGGTTCCACGGCACGTCGGTCTGGTCGACGCCGCACAGCGCGGTATTCGGGTCGTCCTCCCCGACGATGTGCTCGCACTCCTCGAACGCGGCACGGTCGATCCGCAGGCGCGGTTGTGCCTTCGGGGAGGGAGCACGTCCGGACATGCGCGGATCGTAGCGGTCAGCCGGGCAAGTGGACTTCCCGCTGCCCGCCGGTGGGATTCCTGAGGGCATACATCAGCTCGGCGTACGCCCGGCCGCGCGCGCCGCCGACGGTCGTCTCGTCCATCACGGCGAGATGTTGGCGGTCGATCTCGAACGGCGAGCCGAAGAACGCGTCATTCGCCTCGTCCATGTCCTTCTCCACCTCGAGGAACACGCAGAGCAGCTCTCCGTGCTCGGTGTTCAGGATGAACGCGACCTCTTGCCGGATGCCCTCGTTGTCGAGCGTCTGGAACGCCTCGTCGCTGCGCGAGCCGAGCTCGGCATACCATTCGCGCAGGCGGTCGCCCTTCCCTTCCTTGATCCATGCGGTCGAGAGCACGAACGGCATCGGCGGCCTCCTTCAAGGCAAGACCGGGGCGGGCGAGAGCCACGCCGGGTCGGATTGCGGGACGGATGCGATCAGCGATCGCGTGTACTCGTGGCCGGGCTCGGCGAGCACGTCCTCGGTCGCGCCCGACTCGACCACGCGGCCCTCGTAGAGCACGTACAGCCGATCGGTCACCTGCCTGACCACGGCGAGGTCGTGCGTGATGAACAGGTAGCCGAGGCCGAGCTTCTCGTTCAGCTCGGCGAGCAGGTTGAGGATCTGCGCCTGGACGGAGACGTCGAGCGCCGAGACCGGTTCGTCGCAGATCAGGATCTTCGGCCGCAGGGCGAGCGAGCGCGCGATCGCGACGCGCTGGCGTTCGCCGCCCGACAGGGCCGCGGGCTTGCGCGAGGCGTAACCGGCCGGGAGGCCGACGAGCTCGAGCAGGTCGGACACCGACCGCGCGCGCTCGGAGCGGCCGGCAGCCGACCGCCTCGACGCCTCGTACAGCGTGAAGCCGACCGTGCGCGCAGGATTCAGCGTCGAGTACGGGTCCTGGAAGACGATCTGGACGGCGCGCCGCGCGCGCCGCCGTTGCTCGGCGGTCAGCGCGCCGTAACTGGTCACGTCCATGCCGTCGACCTCGACCGTTCCTCCGCTCGGCGCCTCGAGGCCGACGAGACAGCGTGCCAATGTCGTCTTCCCCGACCCCGACTCGCCGACGAGGCCGACGCCTTCGCCCTCGCCGACATCGAGGGTGACGCCGTCGAGGGCGACGGTCGGGCCGCGCCGGCCGTGGAACGTCTTGCGGAGGCCGCGGATCCGGACGATCGGAACGGCGACCGCCGTCGGTATCGAGGCGGGAACGTGCTCGGGCGCAGGCACGGCGAGCCGGCCCGCGATCTGCTCGATCCGCCGGCACGCGGTGAAGCGACCGGGCTCGAGCTCGCGGAGCGGTGGCCGCTCGGTCCGGCAGGCGTGCTCCACCCAGCGGCACCGCCGCGCGAACGCGCATTCGCGCAGGACCTCGGCGGCGGCGGGAACGCTGCCCGGGATCGCGTCGAGTGTCACGAGCCTCCGCGTCAGCGGCGGCTCGGACGCGAGCAGGCCATGTGTATACGGATGGAGCGGCCGTACCTCGAGCGAACGGGCCGTTGCCGTCTCCAGGAGCGCGCCGGCGTACAGCACGTAGATCCGCTCACAGAACGAGAAGGCGACGCGCAGGTCGTGAGTGACGAGGATCACGCTCATTCCGCGACGCACCTGCGTCGCGCGGATCAACTTGAGGATCTCGCGCTGCGTCGTGACATCGAGGGCGGTCGACGGCTCGTCGGCGACGAGCACCCGCGGGTCGCTCGCGAGCGCCGCCGCGAGCCCGACGCGCTGCCGCATGCCACCGGAGAGCTGGAACGGGAAGCGGTCGGCGACGCCGCGATCGCGGTTTCCGACCTCGGCCAGCCTCGAGGCGGCTTCGGTGCGCGCGGCCGT
>JABFWJ010000327.1 GCA_013362295.1 Thermoleophilia bacterium | reverse complement strand
CGCGATCAGGATCCCTGCCGGCGCGGAGAGGCCCGCGGTCCCGAGCAGCATGAAGTTCACGAGGAACGCCGCCGCGACGAGGGCGGCGAGCGTCGCGACCCGGCGTCGGACGAGCGAGGGCTCCGCCTTGATCCGTCCGTCGTGCTCGATCGACCAGCTCGCAAGCTCGGCCGCGAGGAGCAGCAGGACCCCGATCAGCGCCGCCCAGCCGTCGACCGCGGCGTTGCCCTCGCGGGCGAGCAGGTAGCCCCCGCCGGCGAAGAGCACCGACCACGGGACCAGCAACGGCCAGCGCAGGACGACGCCTCCCATGAGCAGCGCCAGGCCGACGGCTCCCTCCGCCGTGCCGACCGGCGCGAGTCGCGCGCCGCTCGCAGCGACGTAGAGGACGGTCGCCCCGAGCGCCGCGAAGGCGCCCAGCGCGGTGATCACACGCGCGCGTGCCGGGCGTAGCGCCTGAATTCCCGCACCTCCTCGAGCAGGGCTTGCAGGGGTGTGTCGTCGCGCCATTCGGCCACCGCGACGCCCGCGCGCTGCAACCGGTGCCGCAGCGCGTCTCGGCGGAGCGTCCAGATGTCGTAGGCGACCGAGTCGATCCCCGACGACGGCCGCGGCGCGAACGGGACGGGGGAGACGTCGATCACCGCGAGGTCGAAGCCGCGCGCCCGGAGATCGAGCAGCGCGCCCACGGAACGCGGATCGAGCAGCGGAGACAGTGCGATCACCAGTGCGCTCGGCGGCAGCGTGCGCGGCGGGATGACGTCGATCTCCTTCCAGTAGTACGAGAGGACGATCTGCGTGTCGAGCAGCGCGTCCACGATCCGATAGAGGTGCACGAGGCCCATGCCCGGGACGAGCCAGCGCAGGATCCCGCCGAACGCGATCAGCCCGACGCGATCGCGCCGTCCGACGTAGGCGTCGGCCAGCGCCGTGGTCGCCCGCACCGCGAGGTCGAGTGTCCCCTTCTCACCGTGCCGGGCCTCGGCGAAGGAGTCGACGAAGAGGATCACGTCGGTGTTGCGCTCGGGATGGCTCTCGTTCACCCACAGGTCGCCTCGGCGCGCGCTGGCGCGCCAGTTCACTCGCTTGAGCGGGTCGCCTGCGTGCCACGTCCTGATGTCGGCGAACTCGATCCCCTCGCCCTTCGTGCGCGCGACCTCGTTGCCCGTGAAGACCTGTGTCTCGCGCGGCTGCAAGACGCGGCGCAAGACGTCCTCGCGGGGGTAGACACGCAGCTCGGGACGAGTGTCGGCCGTCGTCTCCCAGACGAGCAATCCGAGTGGGTCGTGCGCGCGTGCGTAGGCGGGCCCGAGCACGTGGCCGCCCCAGCGGGCCGCCCGGAGCTTGAGCTCGAGCTCGCGGCGCTCGCCCGCGCGCAGGTGCAGTGAGACGGGGTTCCGTCCGTCCGCCACATCGAGGCCGTCCGGAAGGCGCAGGAACAGGTCGAGACGGTCGACCGGTGTCGAGGACTCGACGACAACGCGCGCGCCGATCTCGTCGCCCTCGAGCGCGCGCTGCTCGTCGAGCGCGACCTGGACCGCGAGTCGCGGTGGCGTCGCGAGCGCGAGCCCGGCGGCGAGCGCGAGCAGGAAGGGCGCCGTGAGCGCGACGAGCTCCGGGCGTGCGAAGACGAGCGCGGTCAGCAGTCCTGCACCCGACAGCGCCGCGTAGCTCGCGAGCTTCGGCGTGGACCACCGTCTCACGCGCGGGCGAGGTCCTCGGCCGCGGGCGTCGGCACCGCGTCGAGCCGCTCGCGGACGATGTCCTCGGCCGACACGCGCTGCACCCACAGCTCGGGCCGCAACGTCAGCCGGTGCGCGAGCGCCGGCACGGCGACTGCCTTCACGTCGTCCGGCGTGACGTAGTCGCGTCCCCGGAGCGCGGCGCGGCAGCGTGAGAGTTTGAGGAGCGCGAGGGAGCCGCGCGGCGAGGCCCCCACCTGCACGGATTGCGCCTCGCGCGTCGCGGCCACGAGGTCGACCATGTAGAGACCGACCGGCTCCGACACGAAGACGTCCTCGACCGCCTGCTGCATCGCGATCAGCGTCCGGCGGTCGACGAGCGGCGTCAGCTCGACCTCGTCGGTCCGGCGCTCGGCGCGGTTTGCGAGCACCTGCCACTCGTCGTCGCGCGACGGATAGCCGACCGACATGCGCAGCAGGAAGCGGTCGAGCTGCGCCTCCGGCAGCGGATACGTCCCCTCGTACTCGATCGGGTTCTGCGTCGCGAGCACGAGGAATGGCGGGCCGAGCTTGCGAGTCTGCCCCTCGCTCGTCACCTGGCGCTCCTGCATCGCCTCGAGCAGCGCGGCTTGTGTCTTCGGCGGAGCGCGGTTGATCTCGTCCGCGAGCAGGAGGTTGGCGAAGATCGGCCCGGGCCGAAACTCGAAGTCGGCCTCGCGCTGGTTGAAGATCGACGAGCCGGTGACGTCCGAGGGCATCAGATCCGGCGTGAACTGGATCCGGGAGAAATCGAGCGACGTCACCTGTGCGAACGAGCGCGCCATCAGGGTCTTCGCGAGGCCCGGGTAATCCTCGATCAGCACGTGTCCGTCTGCGAGGAGCCCGAGCAGCAGGAGCTCCAGGGCATCGCGCTTGCCGAGCACGACGCGTTCGACCTCGTCGAGGACGCGGTTCGCGAGCTCGGCGACTTCGCTGAGGTTCACCGGCCCATCTTCTCAAGGTCGTTGACGAGTGCGCGCAGCTCCGCCTGCTTGATGCCGGGGGCGAAGCGATCCTCGGGCTCGGGCCGGTCGGGGCGCAGCAGCTCCCACCAGCGGCCGAGCGTCTCCGCGCACGGCGTCCGACCGCTCCGCTCGAGCCGGCACTGCGCGATCTCCCGCAGGTGGGGCAGCAGTCGATAGTGCAGGTCGTACGCGGAAGCGGTCGCCAGCGTCACCTCGCGCTCCACGCGCTCCACCTCGGGGATGCGCCGGTCGTGGTGACCGGACTCCGAGAGCGCGCGTTCGAGCTCCGAGCGCCTGCGCCGCGGCACCGAGTCTCCGGCCGCCGCGACGAGCCCCAGCATCAGCAGCCCGCCGACGAGGAAGACGTAAACGTGCAGCGTTACGTTGCGCAGGCCCGGCTGCGCGAGCGAGACGTAACCGCAGATCAGCGATGCGAGGACGAAGAGCACGATCAGATCGAGCAGGTGGCGTCTCATGCCGGCGCTCCCTGCAGGTCGGAGCGGATCTCCCGCAGCGCGCCGATCGCGTCCTCCTTCATCGACGCGTCGATCTCGTGTCGGCTGAACTTCGCCTGCTCGAAGAGCGAGGTCAGGCGGCTGACGGCGTCGCCGCGCGCGGACAGGCCGAGCAGGATCCGGCGCAGGTACTCGAGCGGCGTCTCGCTCGGCCTGCGGCGCAGGCCGTTCCGAGCGAGCACCGCCTCCATGCGTGCGTAGGCGGCGATCACGGCGCGCCTCGCGTCGGGTTCGGCCTCGAGGTCGTCGATCGCGTCGCCGATCGAGGCCGCGAAGTCCTCGGCCACCGCGCGCTCCTGATCGATCGGTACCGCGGTGCGTCTCTTGCGCGTGCGCCAGTTGTAGTAGAACCAGCCGCTGCCGATCGCGAGCGCGACGACCGCCACCCAGAACACGGTCCACTCGAAGTGCGGCTCGACCGCGGCAGGCTGGCCGTGCCGCCTCTTGAGGACGGACTGCCCGTTCTTCAGGGCCTTCGGGTTGATGTTGAACAGCGAGTGGTGGTGGCGCTTGAGGTAGATGACGACGAACGCCAGCGCGCAGAAGAAGAACAGCATCCCGATGCTCTCGAGCGTCCGCTGCCGGTAGCTCTTGCGCTGTACCTCGCCCTCACGTGCCTGGATCACGAACCCGTAGACCGCGACCGGGATCGCGAGCACGAAGAGGATGAGGAAGGCGGTGAAGGCGTAGTTGAGATAGCCCGCGCTGGGCCGCGCCTGCGACTGGTGCCCGAGCCCGCTACGGCTCGCGAACGCGACCACGCCGAGCAGCGCGAGGAGGCCGACGGCGACGAACGCCAGCCTCGTGCTGCGGCCGGTGGCGGGGGGTTCCATGGATCTTGGAACTTAGACGCATCAGCCGCCGGTTCGTTGTTACAGGACGGTTAGTCTGCGCTCGGTGGCCGCACTCGACGGCAAGCGGGCGATCGTCACGGGCGCGTCGAGCGGCATCGGCGCTGCGACGGCACGGGCGCTCGAGGAGGCGGGTGCGCGGGTCTACACCGGCTCCCGCTCGGCGGGCAACCTCGACGTGACGGATCCCGAGAGCAGCGCGCGCTTCGTCGAGGCGGCCGTCGCGGAGCTCGGGGGGCTCGACATCCTCGTCAACAACGCCGGCCTCTCGCGCGGTCGCGATCCGGTGTGGGAGTCGCTCGAGGAGGACGAGCGCGAGGTGATCGAGACGAACGTGCTCGGGTTGATGCGCATGACGCGGCTCTGCGTCCCGCACCTCGTGGAGGACGGCGGCGGGCACATCGTGAACCTCGGCTCCGTCGCCGGCATCTGGTCGTATCCGAGCGGCTCGTCCTACGTCGCATCGAAGTTCGCTGTGCACGGTTACACGCGCGCGCTGCGCGACGACCTGCAGGGCAAGCCGGTGCGCGTGACGAACGTCGCCGGCGGCCTCGTCGAGACGAACTTCTCCAAGGTGCGCTTCAAGGGCGACGAGGAGAAGGCGAAGGCGGTCTACTCGAACGTCGCGCTGGGTGGACCGCTCGTCGCCGAGGACATCGCCGACTGCATCCTGTTCGCGCTCACGCGGCGGCCGAACGTCAACATCGACGAGATCGTCGTGATGGCGCTCGCGCAGGTCTCCGGCGGCAACATCCTGCGCGAGTCTTAGTCACTCCGGCGAGCGCCAGTTCGGGCGCAAATAGGACTCGCGGAAGCCCGCACGAACGATGTTGCGATACGACTGGTCGGGCCGGCCCTCGACCTGATGACCGGTCTCGGCCGACAGCCGGCGGGCGCCGACTGCGCGTGCGCGCTCGACACGCGCCGCGAGCAGGGCCCTCTGCGCGCCGCGACCGCGGAAGGCCGGCCGAGTCGCCGCTCCGCCGAACCAGGCGAGCTCGCCCTGGACGAAGAGGCTGGCGGCCGCCGCGGGCTCGTCGCCGTCCCATGCGATGAAGCAGTGCCAGCCCGGTCGGCCGGTGACGTCGAAGCCCGGCGCGGCCTCGGGCGGTGCGGAGAAGCCCTCGCTTGCGGTTACTCCGAACAGCTTGCCGTCGTCGGTTTCCTCGATCCTCAACGACGAGTCGACGGGCTCCGCAGGGTCCGCTGCGCGCTCGAACTTCATCCACGCATACCCCGGCGCATAGCCGCGTGCTTCGAGACGTGGAACAAGTGCTTCCTCCCACGCCGGCACCGATACGAGATGCTGCTTTCCCCGGTAGACGTCTGCGACGGCGTCGAGGTCGAGATCCTCGCTGACGTTTGTGACGCGATTGAGCTCGGTCGCCGGGAGCGGCGTGCTCAGGCACACGCCTCCGTCGAGCCGCGTCACGGTGCCACCCGCGAGCTCGCAGAAGATCGCGTACGCGTCGGCTTCGATTCGCTCCAGCTCGTTCACGCAGCCGGGTGCGTGTCGCAGTACCGCTTCATGCCGGCGAACGACTGCCAGAACGGCGCGACGCGGTCGTAGCGATCGGCGTGGTCGCCGGCGTCCGCCCGCGCGGCGGCGACGAACGCGTCCTGGTCCATCCCGCTGCGCACGCGGGCGGCCCAGCGGTCGAGCTCGCTCTCGAGCCGGTCGAGATGCGCGCTGACGTCCTCGTGCACGCCGAAGTGGATCAGTGCGAGCCGCTCCGGATCGCGCGCGCGGATCGCGGACGCGGTTCTATGCCACGCGTCGACATCGACGTCGGGCGGCGGTGAGACGGGCAACACGTAACCGGTGCCCGGCAGGCGCACGCCGGCGGCGTCGCCGGAGAGCAACGTCCCGTTCATGAAGTAACTGATGTGGTGTGACGCATGGCCCTGCGTCGCGAAGCTCTCCCAGCCGAGCACGTCGCCGGCCGCGATCCGCAGGTTCGACTCCGGCACCGGCGCGAGCTCGCCCCACCGCTCGTCGAACAGGTCGCCGTACAAGCGGCGCGCGGACCGCTCGAGGCGCGAGGGGTCGACGAGGTGCGGCGCGCCGATCTCCGATACCCACACGGTCAGGCCGGGGTGGCGCCGCACGAGGACGCCCGCGCCGCCGGCATGGTCGAGGTGGATGTGCGAGAGGAGCAGATGGCGGATGTCGGTGACGGCGAGGCCGTGTTCCGCGAGGCCTGCCTCGAGGCCGGGCAAGGTCGAGGACGGTCCGCAGTCGAACAGCGCGAGCCCGTCGCCGGTCTCGACGACGTAGACGCCGATCTGCTCGGGGCTACCCCCGAAGTGCACGTCGACAAGGCGCACGCCGTCATCCTTGCAGCCGCCGTGGTCGTCGCACTGCTCCTGCCGGCGGCGGCATGGAGCGCGCCGGTGAGGACCGTGATCCGGGTCGTCCACTACGTCGCCCACGACGGTGTGCGCCGGCCCGCGCACCTCCTCCTCCCGCCCGGCTACCACGGGCAGAAGATCCCGCTCGTCATCTCGCCACACGGACGCGGCGTCGACGAGCGGATGAACGCCCGCCTGTGGGGCGACCTGCCCGGCGAGGGCGGCTTCGCGGTCATCAACCCGGCGGGCGAGGGGCGGCGGCTCCACTGGTACTCCTGGGGGGCGCCCGGAGAGATCGGCGATCTCGCGCGCATGCCGGCGGTCGCGGAGGCGAACGGCGTCGACGTCGACCGGCGGCGCATCTACGCGGTCGGCGGGTCGATGGGCGGGCAGGAGACGCTGCTGCTCGTCGCGCGCCACCCTCACCTGCTGGCGGGGGCCGCGGCGTTCGATCCGGCGACCGATATGACGCGACGCTACGACGACTTCGCGGCGCTTCGCGACGGCAGCACCCTGCAGGCGCTCGCGCGCATGGAGGTCGGCGGCACCCCCGCGCAGGTGCCGCACGCGTACGCGCGCCGGAGCCCCGACCACTACGTCAGACAGCTCGCCGAGTCAGGCGTCCCGCTGCAGCTCTACTGGAGCGCCGACGACCGGATCATCGCCGACCAGAAGCTCGAGACCGGTCGTCTCGCGACGGAGATCCTCGCAGACCGGCCGACCGCTCCGGTTTGGGACTTCACCGGCGACTGGGTGCACACCGCCGAGATGCACGCGTCGCGTCGTCTGCCGCGAGCGCTTGCGCGCTTCGGGTTGCTGCCGTGGAAGGACGTGCCGCCGCTCGCGAGGGTGCCTAGGCGCGCGCCGACGCTGTCCGCCTGACGAGCGCGGCCTCGAGGTCGGCGAGCAAATCCTCGGCCGACTCGATGCCGACCGAAAGTCGGACGAGGTTGCCCGGCGGCGCAAACGGCGCACCGGCCGTTGAGGCGTGCGTCATGCGGGCGGGGTGCTCGATCAGGCTCTCGACGCCGCCGAGCGACTCCGCGAGCTGGAAGATGCGCGTGCGGGCAACCAGCTCGACGGCTTCCTCTTCGGTCTCGGACAGGAAGGAAACCATCCCGCCGAAGTCGCGCATCTGGCCGCGCGCGACCTCGTGCCCCGGATGGTTCGGCAGGCCGGGGTAGAGCACGCGCTCGACGCCGGGATGGCCGTCGAGGAACTCCGCGACGCGTCGCGCATTCTCGGAGTGCTGCCGCATGCGCACGGCAAGCGTCTTGATCCCGCGCAGCACCAGCCACGCGTCGAACGGGCCCGGCACGGCGCCGAGGGATTTCTGCAGGAAGAAGAGGCGTTCCGCCAAGGCGTCGTCGTTTGTCGCGATGAAGCCGCCGACGACGTCGCTGTGGCCGCCGAGGTACTTCGTCGTCGAGTGCAGCACGGCGTCGGCGCCGAGGTCGAGCGGCTGCTGCAGGTACGGCGTGGCGAACGTGTTGTCGACGACGAGCTTGGCGCCGACGGCGTGCGCGGCAGTCGCGGCCTTGCGGATGTCGACGACGTTGAGCAGCGGGTTCGAGGGCGTCTCGACCCAGACGAGCTTCACGTCCTCGTCGAGGTACGACGCGAGGTTGTCGTCGAACTCGTTCGCCGGCACGTAGGTGAAGCGATAGCCCTTCGGCTCGTAGACCTGCGACGTCATGCGGTAGACACCGCCGTAGACGTCGGCGATCAGCACGACCCGATCACCCGGATCGACGAGATGCATCAGCGTCGTCGTGGCGCCGAGGCCGGAGCTGAAGGCGACGCCGTGCTCCGCGTTCTCGAGGCTCGCGAGTGCGATCTGGAGGGCGGTCCGTGTGGGGTTCGCGACGCGCGCATAGTCGTAGCCCTTGTTCACGCCGACCGCCTCCTGGACGTAGGTCGACGTCTGGTAGATCGGCGTGATGATCGCCCCGGTCGCAGGGTCCGGCTCCTGCCCCGCGTGGATCGCGCGTGTCTCGAAGTCCATGGCCGGAGCCTACCGCTCGACGCGTTCGAGCCCGATGATGCGGGCCAGTCGTGCGGCCGCCTTCTCGAGCTTCGTGTCGACGTTTCCGCGCACCTTCGGCTCCGGCGTGAACTTCCGGATGCGCAGCACGCCCTCGGCACGATCCGCCTTCAGGTCCGCGCGGCCGAGGAAGCGGTCGCCCGCGAGCAGCGGCAGCACGTAGTAGCCGTACAGGCGCTCGTGCTCGCGCTTGTACACCTCGATCACGTGCTTGAACCCGAACAGGCGCTCGAGCAGCGGCCGGTCCCAGACGAGGTTGTCGAACGGGCAGACGAGCACCGGCGGCGCGGCGTCGCCGTCGAGCTCCCGGCCCGGGAGCGTGTAGAACGGCGGGCCGCCGTCGTCGACGGCGACCTCCTCGAGCCTGCCCTCGGCCACGAGCGCGTCGAGGTGCGGCTGCAGGCGCGCGCGTCCGCCCTTCAGGCGCCAGTGCTCGCGGATCGCGGCCTCGGTCAGCGCACCCCGCGCCTCCACCGCGAGCAGCGCCCACGCGCGAAGCGTCTCCTCCTCCGACGGGACCGGGGCCTCCAGCCATCGCTTCGGGATCACACGCTCGGCGAGGTCGTACGAGCGCTGGAAGCTGCGCCGGCCGGCGATCACGAGCACGCCGCGGTCCCAGAGCGCCTCGAGCACCATCTTCGCGGGTTTCCAGTTCCACATCCCGCCGCCGCCTTGGCCCTCGAAGTCGCGCGACGCGAGCGGACCTTCGTCGCGGATCCGTGCGAGCACGGGCTCGACGAGGTCGGCGTGCTCGCGCAGCGCGTGTTCGTGGAAGCTCCAGTGCCCGCCGCCGTTCATCACGTGGCGGAAATGCGGCCACAGCTCGATCGGCAGCAGCGAGGCCTCGTGCGCCCAGTACTCGAAGATGCGGCCGTCGCGCAGGAGCTGCGGCACGGTGTCTGCGGGATAGGAGCCGACGCGCGCGGTGATCGTCAGCCGGTGCGCCCGGTCGACGGTCGAGATCGAGTCGAGCTGGACCGCGGTCAGCCGACGGATCGCCGCCTCGACGTCGGCCTCGCCGGCGCGCCGGAACCGGGCTGCGAACCCCTGCGATCCGACGACGAGCCGCCGGATCGCGGCGAGGCTCACGGCCACGCGACCTCCTCGGCGCCGAGGAACCGGGCCAGCGAGCGGACCGGTCGCTCGATCGACACCGGCTTGTCCTCCCAGTGCACCGCGTTGATGTGCAGCACGCCGGTCGTCCGGTCGAACGCGGGGTCGATGCGCCCGACGAGCTTGTCGTTGTGCAGCACCGGCAAGACGAAGTAGCCGTACTTCCGCTGCGCCTGGGGTACGTAGATCTCGATGCGGTAGTGGAAGTCCCACAGCGCTTCGGCTCGCTTGCGATCGTGGACGAGGCGGTCGAACGGGGAGAGCAGCGTCGTTCGCCGCACGGGACGATCGTCCGCATCCGGGTGGACATGCCAGACGCCGCGGCGCAGCTCGACGCCGAGCGAGCGGAACCGCTCCTCGGCGAAGTACGCGTCGGCCTCGGCGGCGGGCAGCGGCTGCGTGTCGCCGTACCAGCGCTCGGCCAGGTCGAACGTGCGCTGCTTGCCGTTACGGCCGACGACCGCGATGTCGCCTCGGGACTCGAGCAGGTAGAGCATGATGCTCACGTGCCGCTCGCCCCACCAGACGCTGTCCGAGGGCCACGGGACGGCGGCTCGATCCTCGAACTGCCTCGACAGCATCGGCCCGTTCCGTTCCAGCTCCCGCAGCACGTACCGCCTGAACGACGAGTTCGCCTTCAGCCATTCCCGGATCCGTCTCGGCCACACCGTGTCGCCGGCCGGCCAGCGGCGCTGCAGCGAGCGCAGCGCCGGGAGCGCCTCCCGCGGGTACATGAACGCCGACCACTCGTAGAGCTCGCGCGCGGCGAGCAGCCGCCCGAGCTCCCCGGTGTCGTACCGCCCGAGGCGGCTCCAGAGCACGAGGTGCTGCGTCGGTGCGACACGCGCCGTCGGGTCGATCTGCAGGCGCCCAAGCCGCCGGAGGCACTCCAGCACACTGCGTACGCTGCTGTCGAGCGCCTGGGCGCGGATCGCGATGCGACGAAGGGAGACGATGGACGGGGTCGACAAGCTCCTGCGACGTTATCCAGACTCGCCGGTGGTGGTGGACGTCCTGGGCACGCTGGACGCCGACGCGATTCGTGCGCGGGTGCGCGAGCTCGAGCCCGAGACGGACGAGGTCTTCTCGTTCGCAGCAAGCGTCGGCGCCGTCTTCGGTGTACGGCGGCGCGACGGCTCGCGTGTCGCGATCAAGGTGAACAAGCTCTTCGCCGACGAGGAGTACCTCGCCGACGTGCAGGACGTGCAGGCGCGCCTTGCGGACGCCGGGTACCCCGCGCCCCGCCCGCTGCGGCGCGTGGGGACGGTGACGGTCGACGAGTGGCTCGACGTGGGCGAGTTCCGCAACGCACACGAGCCGGCCGTCCGGGAGGCAATGGCGCGCGAGCTCGTCCGCTTCCACCGGCTTGCGACGGCGACCGGACTCCGTCCGCGGCGCGCGTTCCTCAGGCCCGACGGGGCGATCTGGCCGAAGCCGCACAACGTCCTCTTCGACTTCGGGGCAACGGCAGCCGGGGCGGAGTGGATCGACGAGATCGGCGCCGCTGCACGGGCGATTGCCGACGTGGCCGCCGGCACCGAGCTCGTCGGCCACACCGATTGGAGCGCCAAGCACATTCGCTTCGACGAGCAGCTCCGCGCGACCGCCGTCTACGACTGGGACAGCGTCACCACCGACGTCGAGCCGAATCTCGTCGGCACCGCCGCCGGCAGCTTCACGTACACGGAGGAGCTCGACGAGGAGATCGACGTGTGGCCGTCCACGGAGGAGTCCCTCGCGTTCATCGACGAGTACGAGCTGGCGCGGGGCAGGCCGTTCGCGGCCGACGAGCGCCGCGCAGCGCATGCTGCGTGCGTCTACCTGCGCGCGTACGCGGCACGCTGCCACCACGCCTTCGGAGGCGATGCACGCGAGACCGGCCTCGCCGACCTGGCCGGAGCGCTGCTCTAAATCGCGCTCTGACCCCGGACACGTCCCAGGTGACCAGACCCGCGTGTCCCGCGCGCACGCACGGTGTCAGACGCCGAACACGTCTCGAAGTGCCAGGCGGAGGGCCGTGAGCAGGGAGATCATTTCTGGGTCTCTCGCGCGGACACGGCTGTTCGGGACGGTCGAGGGGTCAGAGCGAGGGACACGACCGTTTTCGCCGAGGCGCGCCTCGATCGTCAGCGCGGCCGGTCCTCGTGCCGTTCCTCGTCCGTCAACGCCAGTGCGCGAGGTACTCGAGCAGGTCGGACCGCGTGACGACCCCGATCGGCCGCCCTCGCTCCGCGACGACGACCGCGTTCACGCCGCCCGTCAGCGCGGTCACGATCTCGTCGACCGACTCGTCCGCGTCCACCGTCGTCAGCGGCCCCTGCATCGCGACCGCAACGTCCTCGTGGAGCGCGTCCGCGTTCTTGAAGACGAGATCGAGCAGCGCCCGGTCCTGCAGCGAGCCGATCACGTCGGCGAGCGACGACAGCTCACCGTCGCGGACGACGGGCAGCTGCGAGATCGAGTACTGCTCCATCACGTCGATCGCCTCCGAGACCTTCTGATGCGCGGAGATCGTGACGAGCGGCGGCGTCTCGCCCGGCTTCGCGCGCAGGAGCTCGCGCACGGTCGGCGCGGGCGCGGTGCGCTCGAGGAAGCCGTGCTCGATCATCCAGTTGTCGTCGAGGAACTTCGAGAGGTACGACCGCCCGGAGTCGGGCAGCACCGTCAGCACGCGCGCCTCGGGCCCGAGCCCGCCCGCGTAGCGCAACGCGCCCGCGATCGTCGAGCCTGACGAGCCCCCGACCAGCAGCCCCTCCTCGCGCGCGAGCCGGCGAGCGACCAGGAACGAGTCGCGGTCGGAGACACGGATCCACTCGTCGACGACCTCGGGATCCATCGTCTTCGGCCACGTGTCCTTCCCGATGCCCTCGACGAGGTACGGGTGGAGGTCGCTTTCGCCCTTGGCGGTGTAGACGGAGCCCTCGGGGTCGACGCCGACGATCTGCACCTGCGGCGCGTGCTCCTTGAAGTAGCGGCCGACGCCGCTGATCGTGCCGCCGGTCCCGACCGAGATCACGATCGCGTCGATCTCTCCGCCCGTCTGCTTCCAGATCTCGGGCCCGGTCGTGAGGTAGTGCGCCTCCGGGTTCGACATGTTCGAGTACTGGTCGGGCTTGAACCCGCCCGGGATCTCCTCGGCCAGGCGCGAGGAGACGGAGTAGTAGGACTCCGGCGAGTCGTGCTCGACCGCGGTCGGCGTGATCACGACCTCGGCGCCGTAGCCGCGGAGCATGGAGATCTTCTCCTGGCTCATCTTGTCCGGCATCACGAAGATGCACCGGTAGCCCTTCTGCGCCGCGGCGATCGCGAGCCCGACGCCGGTGTTGCCGGAGGTCGGCTCGACGATCGTCCCGCCGGGCTTCAGCTTCCCCTCGCGCTCGGCGGCCTCGATCATCGCGAGCCCGATCCGGTCCTTGTTCGAGCCGCCCGGATTCATGAACTCCAGCTTGGCGAGAATCGTCCCCGGGACGTCCTGCGAGATGCGATCGAGCCGCACGATCGGGGTTTCGCCGACCAGGTCCAGGATCGTCGGGAACTCGGGGGCCATCCCGGGCGGAAGCCTACCGCCGGGGCGGTCGTTCGTAGAAGAGTCGAACGAGGAGGAACCGATGAAGATCGCAACGATCGGCAGAGGCAAGATCGGCGGCGGGCTCGCCAAGCTGTGGCGCGCCGCAGGTCACGACGTGCAGGAGCTCGGCCGGGACGGCGGAGATGCGAGCGATGCCGAGGTGATCCTCGTCGCAGTGCCGTCCGGTTCGATCGCGGACGCCCTCGGCAAGGTGTCGGGCATCGACGGCAAGATCGCCATCGACGCGACGAACGCGTACGCCGGGCGGAACGAGCAGTTCGAGTCGCTGGCGGACGAGGTGAAGTCGGTCGTCGGCGGGCCGACCGCGAAGGCGTTCAACCTCAACTTCGCGGTGCTCTACGACGAGGTGGCGAAGCAACGCGTTCGCCCCTCGCAGTTCTTCGCAGCCGACGACGGCGCTCGCGAGGCGACAGAGCAGCTGATCCGCGACGCGGGCTTCGACCCGCTGTACGTCGGCGGCCTCGAGCACGCACGCGCGCTCGAGGACCACCTCGGACTCTGGTTCGCCGCCGTCGAGGCCGGACTCGGCCAGAGCTTCTACCGGTACGCGCCGCCCGGCGAGCTCTGAGCTCTACGCGGCGGCCGCGGCTTCCTCGACCGTCGCCAGCTCCTCTTCGCGAATCAGCACCAGCGTCGCCAGCAGCCCGACGGCGGCGATCCCGACGGTGACCCAGAAGCCCCACTGGGCGCCGCTCGTGAACGCGGCCGGGAACTGCTCGCCCTCCTTGAGCAGGTGGTTGGAGTGCGTGAGCAGCACGGACGACGTCACGGCGACGCCGATCGCGCCGCCGACCTGCTGCGCCGTGTTGATCAGTCCCGAGGCGAGCCCCGCCTCGTGCTGCTCCACGCCGGCGAGCGCCGCGATCGAGACCGGAATGAACGTGAACGGCAGCGCGAAGCCGATCAACAGGTAGCCCGGCAACAGGTTCGACGCATATGAGGCGTCCACCGGGATCTGCGAGTACCAGATCAGGCCGGCGATCATGGCGACGAATCCCGCCGCCATCACCGCCTTGGCGCTGATCTTCGTCACGAGCGCCTGCGCGAGGCCCGCCCAGAGGATCGCGGTCCCCGCCGTCGCGATGAACGTCAACCCGGTCTTGAGGGCCGACCAGTGCAGCACCTGCTGCACGTAGAGCGTGAGCAGGAAGAAGTTCGCGAAGACGACCGCGCCCAGCAGGACGCCCGCGACGTTCGCGCCCGCCACCGTGCGCACGCGGAAGATGCGGAACGGCATCAACGGATCCTCAGCGCGCGTCTCGGTGACGAGGAAGGCCAGCAGGAGCAAAGCCGCAATGGCGAGACGGACGATCGTCGCGGTCGAGCTCCATCCGTCCTGAGGCGCCTGCGAGACCCCGTAGACGAGCAGCGCGAGCCCTCCGGTGATCGTGATCGCACCCGCGATGTCCGGTGTGTGCGGGCGGTCGGACCGGCTCTCGCGGACGAAGCGCGGCGCGAGCACGAGCGCGAGCGCACCGACCGGCACGTTGACGAAGAAGATCCATTGCCAGCCGAGGTACTTCGTCAGGACGCCGCCCGCCAGCACGCCGACCGCGGCGCCCGAGCCGCCGATCGCGCCCCAGATGCCGAGTGCCTTGTTCCGCTCGGCGCCTTCGTCGAAGCTCGTCGTGATGATCGAGAGGGCCGCGGGCGAGATGATCGCGGCGCCGAAGCCCTGGAGCGCCCGCGCGCCGATCAGCACGCCTTCCGACCAGGCGAGCCCGCACAGGAACGACGCGACCGTAAACACCATGACGCCGACGTAGAACACGCGACGCCGCCCGAGCAGGTCAGCCGCGCGTCCGCCGAGCAGCAGGAACCCGCCGAACGTGATCGCATACGCCGTGATCACCCACTGCAGGTTCGCCTCCGAGAAGTGCAGCGCTCGGCCGATCGACGGCAGCGCGACGTTCACGATCGAGACGTCGAGGACGGTCATGAAGAACGCAGCGCAGACAATCGCGAGCGCCTTCCACCTGTTCGGGTCGGGCATCGGCGGCGGCTCCTACGAGAAGGGACGGGGGGTGGCGGAGATCTTGGGAATCGAAACGCGGGCGATCGTGGAGAATTCCTGCGGGCGGCAGGCCTGACAGATGTTCGCGTCGCAGGCTACCGAGAGGAAGATGAACGCCTCTTCGATGGTGAAACCCCACTGATCGACGAGGAACCGGGCACCCTCCTCGACGGCGCGGTCGAGGGCCTCGGTGAAATCCGGGCCTGCGGTCCCGTGCACGACCCAGCTCCGGGGCAGCTCCGTCACCGGCCACGTTCCCTGCTTGCCTTTCAGCACGTCGACCCGGATCGTCACCTCGCCGGCGATCTCGACGCCGGTGAAGCACACTTCGCCGTCGCCCATCGAGGCGTGCATGTCGCCGATCGCGAGCAGGCCGCCCGGCTGGCGCACCGGGAGGTAGACGGTAGCGCCGGGGCCGTGGAGGTGACTGTCGAGGTTGCCGCCGTGCTGCCCGGCAAAGCCGTTGTAGAGCGTGTCGCTCTCGGTCGCGACGCCGATCACGCCGACCATCGGCCGTAACGGAAACGAGATGCGGTCGTTCATGTGGACGGTATCGCCCTCCACCCGGAAGACCTGTGTCAGGGGCGCCTGCACCTTGTCGATCAGCTGGCCGATCCCTGGGATCAGCGTCGCGAACCCGCGCTCGACGGGTCGCACCTCGAGCAGCTCGACGACGAGCGAGTCGCCGGGCTCGGCGCCGCGCACGGCGATCGGCCCGGTCGCGGAGTTGACCCGTTGGAAGTCGATCTCCGTCACCAGGTCGGCCTCGCTCTGGATCTGGCCCGTGAAGCAGTCGTTGGTCTCGAGCGTTACGACGGAGCCCGGATCGACCTCGAGCACGGGCTTCATGTTCGGCTCGAACGCCCACACGACCTCGTCACGTCCGACGCGGTGCGAGGTCGCCGTCGCCATCAGGCGGGAGTCGGCACGGTCGTCGTGTCGGGCGGAACGTCCGGCCCCGCGATCCCGACCGGCACTTCGCCGACGAAGAGCGCGTCGACGTTGTCGAGGATGCGCCGCGGGGCGAGTGCGACGGCGATCGCGCCGGCCGCGACCCAGCCGAGCGCCACCCACTCCGCGATCCGGATCGGATAGCCGGGCAGCGGGAAGTACTCGTAGTAGAGCGGCGGGACGAAGACTGCTGCCCCGACGAGCGGCATCACCCAGTGCACCCAGGGGTTGTAGTCACGGCGTCGGCTGAAGTAGACGATCGTCGAGAAGCAGACGAGGATGTAGACGACGATCACGACGATGGTCACCGCGGTCGCGATGATCGAGAAGGCGGTGATCAGGTCGTACTTCCATCCGAGGAGGAACGCGACGACGAGCCCGTAGACGGTCTGCGCGATGATCGCGACGTGCGGCGTCTTGTGCGTGGGATGCGTGCGCGCGAACGCGCGCGGCAGCGCACCGTTGCGGCCGAGCGAGTACAGGACGCGCGACGCCGCCGTCGCGCCCGCGTTCGAGTTCGCGAGCGCCGAGTTGATGATCGCGAAGAACACGAGCACCCAACCACCGCCCCAGAACACGATCCCGAGGTCGCGCCAGGGGTTCGCGGCGCTCGTCGCCGTCTTCGTGAAGTCGCCGAACCCCGTCCCGATCACCCAGGCGTACGAGCAGAAGAGGTAGAACAGCCCGATCAGGAAAGCCGACAGCACGACCGCGCGCGGAACCGTCCAGCGCGGGTTCTTCGCCTCCTCGCCGAGCGGAGCGGCCGACTCGAAGCCGATGAAGGCGAGCACGGCGAAGACCATCCCCTTGAAGATGCCGCTGTACGTGCCGCCGGGCGCGTGCGTCGGATTGAAGGTCTGCAGCGTCAGGCGGCCCGTGTTCGAGAGGATCATCCAGGCCGACAGCGCGACGAAGACGACGATCTCGAAGATCCCGAGGATCACGCCGGCCTGCGTCGAGAGCCGAACGTCACGGTAGGTCAGGAAGAAAACGATCGACGCCGCGAGCAGGACCCAGATCCACCACTGCCCCGTGTAGTGCCAGTGCAGCCCGTGGTGGTCGGCCGCCACGACGTCGCGGGTGGCCCAGGCGAAGATCAGGAAGAGAAGCGGGGCGACGAGCGGCTGAAAGAGCAGGTAGCACCAGCCGACGAAGACGCCTGCCTGCGGGCCGAGCGAGTTCGCGACGTACGAGTAGAGCCCGCCGGCCGACGGCATCTCCTTCGCCAGTTGGCCCATCGAGGCGGCGACGAGCAGGCAGCCGATCAGCGCGAGCAGGACCGACAGGGGGAGCGCCGGTCCCGCATAGGTGATCGAGAGGAAGATCGAGAACGCGATCGCCGCGCCCGGCGCCATGTGGGTGATCGACTGGAACAGGACCTGCGGAAGTCCGACCGCTTCCTCGCGCAGGTGCTCGTACTCGCGTGCCGCCATCTGAAGCCTCCTCTCGGGTTGCGCCGATCGTCTCAAACGCGGCGGCTGCCGCGAAGCGGGCTAGTGCCGGAAGTGCCGGCGGCCCGTGAAGACCATCGCGGCGCCCGCGTCGGCCGCGGCGGCGACGACCTCGGCGTCGCGCCGGGAGCCGCCCGGCTGCACGATCGCGGTGATCCCGGCGTCGAGGGCGATCTGCGGACCGTCGGCGAACGGGAAGAAGGCATCGCTCGCGAGCACCGCGCCGTCCAGGTCGTGGCCGTGCTCACGCGCCTTCTCGACGGCGATCCGGACGGCGTCGACACGGCTCATCTGACCTGCCCCGACGCCGATCGTCTGCAGATCGCGCGCGAGCACGATCGCGTTCGACGAGACGTGCTTGCAGATCCGCCATGCGAAGAGCAGATCGCCCCACTGCCGTTCGGTGATCTCGCCGGTCACGATCTGCATCTCCTCGCGGTCCTCGATGTCGGAGTCGCGCTCCTGCACCAGCAGGCCGCCGAGCACGCGCTTGTAGTCGCGTTCGGCCGGCGTCTCCGCACGACGCTCGCGGTCGCAGAGGATACGCAGCGCCTTCTTCGTGCGCAGCACCTCGAGCGCACCCTCGTCGAAGCCCGGGGCCATCAACACTTCGACGAAGTGCTCGGCGATGCGCGCGCCCAGCTCCTCGCCGACCGGGCGGTTGAGCAGCGCGACGCAGCCGAAGGCCGACACGGGGTCGGCGGCGAACGCGCGCTCCCAGGCGCCGTCGATCGTCCCGGCGACCGCGACGCCGCAGGGGTTCGCGTGCTTGACGATCACGGCGGTCGGCAGCGCGAACTCTCGGAGCACGCGCCGCGCGCCCTCGAGGTCGACGAGGTTGTTGTACGAGAGCTCCTTGCCGCCGAGCTGCTCGACCTGCGAGAGCAGGTGGCGGCGCGCGCCGACCTCGCGGTAGTAGGCCGCGGCCTGGTGCGGGTTCTCGCCGTAGGAGAGGCTCGTCACCTTGCGGAGCGCGATCGTCAGCTGGTCGGGCCAGCGCTCTGTGTCGCCGAACCAGTTCGCGATCGTGGCCTCGTAGACGGCGGTCGTCTCGAATGCCTCCTTCGCGAGGCGGCGGCGCGTCTCGCGGCTCACCGCGCCGTGCTCGCGCAGCTCGCGCAGGACGTCCTCGTATTGCTCGGGGCTCGACACCGCCGTGACGTGCGAGAAGTTCTTCGCGGCGGCTCGGAGCATCGACGGCCCGCCGACGTCGATCATCTCGACGACCTCGGCCTCGGTCCTCCCGCGCTCGCCCGCGACGCGTGCGAAGGGGTAGAGGTTGACGCAGACGAGGTCGAACGGCTCGATCTCGTGCTCGGCGAGCGTGTCCACGTCGCGCGCCAGGTCACGGCGCGCGAGGATCCCCGCGTGGATGCGCGGGTGCAGCGTCTTGACCCGGCCGCCGAGCATCTCGGGCGCCTGCGTCACGTCCTCGACCCGCGTCACGTCGAGGCCCTGCTCCTCGAGGAAGGTCGCGGTGCCGCCCGACGAGACGAGCTCCCACCCGAGCTCGTGGAGCGCGCGCGCGAACGCGTCGACGCCCTCCTTGTCGTAGACGCTGATCAGCGCGCGGCCGGACAGAGGTCTCTCACCACCTGTGGCAGCAAACGCTGCTCGACGGAGTGGATCCGTTCGACGAGCGTGGCGCGTGGCTCCACCGGCACG
>JABFWJ010000365.1 GCA_013362295.1 Thermoleophilia bacterium | reverse complement strand
TCCGCTGGTACCGGTGCGCGCGGTCCGGCTCGACGCCGGCGGCCCGCAGCGCGTCCAGGTATGCGTACGCGGTCGGGATCTCGACGCGACCGGGATGCGTCTGGCGGTGGCCGTAGGAGAACCCGCCGCTCGGCACGCGCTCGAGCGCGACCTCGATCGTCTGCTCCTCGAGCTTCGCGCACAGCCACCGGACGGGCCGCGCGAAGCGGAAGCCCGCCCCCCAGTCCATCGACTTCCCGAACTGGAGACCGGTGACGATCTCGGCGAGCCGCTCCGGCAGAACCTCCGCGACCGGGCGACCGGGCACGTCGACGCCGAGGAAGCCGTCCCGCACCGTCAGCTCCTCGGGCGCGACGCCGTGCTTGCGCGCAAATCCGGCGGCGGCCTTGTCGCGCAGGCTCTCGGGCGGCCCCTTGATCCACTCGTCGGCGGTGTGGTCGGGCACGTCGACCGGGAAGGCGAGGCGCCGCGGGCCGATGTAGAGCTCGAGCGTCTGTGCGCCGAGGTGCGCGCGCACGAGCTCGGGCAGCTGCAGCCCCGCCTCCATGCACGCCGCCGCGGGCAGCTCCTCGCAGCCGATCTCAAACAGGAGCCGCAGCATGCTCCTCCTGCTCGAGATAGACCTGCGCGGTCGCGCGCACGAGATTGCGCACGCGTCCGATGTACGCGGCGCGCTCGGTGACCGAGATCGCCCCGCGCGCGTCGAGCAGGTTGAAGGCGTGGTTCGCCTTCAGGATCATGTCGTAGGCCGGCAGCGGCAGGCGCTGCTCGACGAGGCGGCGCGCTTCGCGCTCGTAATCCTCGAAATGCCGCATCAGCATCTCGACGTCGGCGTCCTCGAAGTTGTAGTGCGAGAACTGGCGCTCGTTCTCCTGGAAGACGTCGCGCCACGTGATGCCCTCCGCCCAGTCGAGGTCGAACACCGTCGGCTGCTCCTGGATCACCATCGCCAGGCGGTCCATGCCGTATGTGATCTCCGCGGGGACGAGGTCGAGCTCCATGCCCGCGACCTGCTGGAAGTACGTGAACTGCGTGATCTCCATCCCGTCGGCCCACACCTCCCAGCCGAGACCCCACGCGCCCACGGTCGGCTGCTCCCAGTCGTCCTCGACGAAGCGTATGTCGTGCTTCGCGGTGTCGAGGCCCATCGCGCGGAGCGACGCGAGGTAGAGCTCGAGCACGTCGTCCGGCGACGGCTTGAGCAGGACCTGGTACTGGAAGTAGTGCTGGAAGCGCATCGGGTTCTCCCCGTAGCGCCCGTCGAGCGGGCGGATCACCGGCTCGAGGTAGCCGGTCTTCCAGGGCTTCGGCCCGAGGCTGCGGAGCAGCGTTGCCGGGTTCATCGTGCCGGCCGCGACCTCGGTGTGGTACGGCGTCATCAGGACGCAGCCGTAGTCCGCCCAGTAGCGATCGAGGGCGAGAATGATGTCCTGGTAGGTTCGACGCGCCATGGGCGCTCATCGTACGGACCGGTGGCAGGCGCTGTCGTTCACGTCGGAGGCCCTTCGCGGCAACCCGCTCGACGATCCACACGTCCGGCCGCTGTACGTCTACGTCCCCGAGGACGGCTCGCGGCGGTACCCGTCCGTGTACGTGATCCAGGGCATGACGGGAATCGCAGACGCGTGGTTCAACGTCGAGCCGTGGAGCGCCTCCTACCCGGATCGGATCTCGGAGCTCGCGCCCGACGCGGTCGTCGTGCTCGTGGACGCGTTCACCGCGCTCGGCGGATCGCAGTTCCTCGACTCGCCCGGCACCGGGAACTACCACACGTATCTCTGCGACGAGATCGTCCCGTACGTCGACGCGAACTTCCCGACGCTGCCCGAGGCGCGCCACCGCGGGATCCAGGGCAAGTCGTCGGGCGGCTACGGCGCGATGATCACGCCGCTTCTACGGCCCGACCTGTTCGGCGGGCTCGCGACCCATGCCGGCGACGCGCTCTTCGAGCTCTGCTACGCCCGCGACTTCGCACCGGCGGCGCGTGCGCTGCGCGAGTCGTACGGCGGCTCGTACGACGCGTTCTGGGAGGACTTCCGCTCCGGCCGGCCGGTCCTCACATCGCCGAAGGACGAGGTGCTCGTCAACACGTACGCGATGGCCGCCGCGTATTCCGCGAACGACGACGGAAGCGTCGACCTGCCGTTCGACGTCGAGACCGGCGAGCGCATTCCCGAGGTCTGGGAGCGCTGGCTCCACTGGGACCCGGTGATCCGCGCGCGCGAACCCGCGGCCGCGGATGTCCTGCGCAGCCTCGAGGCGGTGTGGATCGACGCGGGCCGCGCGGACGAGTACCACCTCGAGCTCGGCGCGATCGCCTTCCACCGCGAGGTCGCCGCCGCGGGGACACCGGACGAGCGCGTGCACTTCGAGCTCTTCTCCGGCACGCATCGCGGACTCACGTGGCGCTACCCGCTCTCGCTCTCGTTCCTGGTCGGCCGCCTCTCCATCACCTTGTAGTCGGGCTCCTCGAATCCGAGCTTGCGGTAGAGCGCATGCATGTCCTGCGTGTGCAGGAGCCAGCGCAGGCGGGCGAGCTCGCCGTTCTCCACCATCTCGCGCACGAGCGCCTCCCCGAGCCCGCGGCCGCGGTATTCCTCGAGCACGTAGACGTCGGCGAGGTAGACGAACGACGTGCGGTCGGTCGCCGCGCGGCAGAACCCGATCTGCCTGTCCCCGTCGTAGAGGCCGACGACGCGGGCGGCCTCGTCGATGAGGCGGTCCTGCGTCGCGCGCGGGCGACCCAGCGACCAGTAGGCGACCTCGCTGAGGAACCGGTGCACCTCGACGCGGTCGATCCGGTCCTTCGTGTCGTCGAGCTCGATCCCGTCGGTCAGCGTGCGCCGCACGCGTGAAGAGTGCCGCAAGGACCTGAGGCCCGCCTACGCGGCGCGTTCTAAGCCGAGAGCGTTCGCAGCCGGAAGCCGCCGTGCTCCTCGTACGAGGACGTGACGACGGTCAGCGCGTCGCGCCGAGCCCGTTCCGAGAGCCGAGCCGCGGGCGCCTCGGCGAGCGGGGTCGAGAGGAGCCGCTCGATCCCGGCGATTCCCTCGGCGGCGAGCCGCAGTGCCCCGGCGGCGTGCACGCCGCAGACCGCGCCGCCGGCGCGCGGCGAGAACGCGGCCAGCTCGCCGGTGGCGCCGCACTCGACGCAGCTCGTGAGGTGCGGGAGGTAGCCGGCGAGCCAGAGGAGCTTCAGCTGGAAGCTGAGGACGAGCGGATCGAGCGCCGGCCGCGTCGCTGCGGCAGGGGTCTCGTCGAGCAGGTCGAGGAAGCGCGCGAGCGCGCCGAACGCCCGCTCGTTCGCCTCGGGCTCGCCGAAGAGCCTCAACATCGCCTCGGCCCCGATCAGGCCGACGTTGAGGCGGTAGGGATCCTCGCGGCTCGCGCGGTGCGAGCGCAGCAGCTCGACTCCCGTAATCGTCTGCAGCTCCCCTGCTCCCTCGTGCAGTAGGAGCTCGACGTGCGAGAGCGGCTCGAGGCGCGCCCCGAAGCGCGACTTCGTCTTCCGCACACCCTTCGCGATCGCGCCGATCCGGCCCCGGTGCGCGGTGTAGAGGTGCAGGATCCGGTCGGCCTCGGAGAAGCGCAGCGAACGGAGCACGACCGCCTCCGTCTTGTACGTCTTCCCGGCCATTCGGGTCAGTGTAAAGACGGGGGCGGGGAATCCCTTTTGAGGTTTCTTCGTTGTAAAGGAGATGGCCAGGATTCGGATGTATACGACCACGTGGTGTGGGTACTGCGTACGCGCGAAGGCGCTGCTCGACTCGCGGGGGCTCGACTACGAGGAGATCCGCCTCGAGGACGACGCCGGCTTCCGCGCCAGGCTGCACGAGCTCACGGGCGGCTGGACCGTCCCGCAGATCCTCATCGACGAGCGGCCGATCGGCGGCTACACGGAGCTCTGGCGCCTCGAGCGCGAAGGCCGGCTCGACGAGCTGCTCGCGGCGTAGCCGCGGAGCACCTGGCAGCTCGGGCAGTACCACGTGCCGCGCCCCGCGGCGCGGATCTTGTCGATCGGCGTGCCGCACCTCCGGCAGGGCTCGCCCGCGCGTCCGTAGACCTCGAACCGGTCCTGCGCGCGCCCGCTCGAGCCGTCCGGAAGCCGGTAGTCGCGCAGCGTCGACCCCTGGCGGCGGACGCCCGCGCGGAGCGACTCGCGCATCCCCTTGTGCACGGCCGCGACCTCGTCGGGCGTGAGCTCGCTCGCCGGCGTCAGCGGGTGCACCTTCGCCCGCCAGAGCGCCTCGTCGGCGTAGATGTTGCCAACTCCGGCGACGGTGCGCTGGTCGAGCAGCGCCGCCTTGATCGGGGCGCGCCGCTTCTCGAGGCGCTCGGCAAGGTGCTTTGCGCGGTAGGCGGCGTCGAGCGGCTCCCGGCCGACTCGTGCGTCGATGTACGTGTCCACTTCGGCCGGCTCGAGCAGCAGCCACGTACCGAAGCGGCGGACGTCGCGATAGGTGACGTCCGACCCGTCGTCTAACGTGACAACTGCGCGCCGGTGGGGATCGGGCTCCTCGTCTCCGCGCTGCTCGTCTCCGTGCTGCGCGTGTCGCAGCGACCCCGTCATCCGGAGGTGGATCAGGAGGGCACGACCTGACTCGAACCGAACAATCAGATACTTGCCGCGCCGATCGACGAGCTGCACCCGCTCGCCCTCGAGCTCCCGCGCGACCTCGACGGGATCGAACGGCCGTGTCAGCCGTGCGTCGTCGATCTGCACGCGCGCGAAGCTGTGTCCGGTCAGCACCGGGGCGAGCCGGCGGCGCACTGTCTCGACCTCGGGAAGCTCTGGCACCGACGCCACGGTAGTCCATGCTTCGCCCGTGACGGTGCGCATGCACAGCGACGAGATCGAGGTCCCGGAGGAGCTGGTCCGCCGCCTGGTCGACGTGCAGTTCCCGCAGTGGACGGGCGAGACGCTCGCCCGCGTGCCGACCTGGGGCACCGACCACGCGATGTACCGGCTCGGCAGCGAGCTCGTCGTGCGCCTGCCGCGCCGGGCCATCAACGTTGTGGGCCTCCGAAAGGAGCGCAGGTGGCTGCCGCGGCTCGCACCGTGCCTGCCGGTGCCGATTCCTGCACCCGTCGCTTCGGGCCGCCCGGGTGAGGGCTACCCGTGGGAGTGGGCCGTCTACCGCTGGCTCGAGGGCACGCCTGCGCTCCAGGCGTCGATCGACTACGAGCAGCTCGCGGGCGACCTCGCGCGCTTCGTGCAGGCGCTGCAGGCCGTCGAGCTCCCGGACAGGCCCCTCCCCGGCTCGCGCGGCGTGCCGCTCGCCGAGCGCGACGAGCCGATCCGCGCGCGTATCCCGGACCTCGCGGGCGACGTCGACACCGCCGCCGTGACGGCGGCGTGGGAGCACGCGCTCGCGGCGCCCGTCTTGGACGGCCCGCCCGTGTGGCTGCACGGCGACCTGATGCCGACGAACCTCCTGATCCGCGAGGGCGGGCTGGCAGGCGTGATCGACTGGGGCGCGTGCAGGACCGGGGACCCGGCGTGCGAAGCGTTGCTCGCGTGGATGACGCTCGACGCCGAGTCGCGCAGCACGTTCCGGGCGGTGCTCGAGCTCGACGACGCAACCTGGGCGCGGGCCCGCGGCTGGGCGCTCTCGTGCGCCGTGATGGCGCTGCCGTACTACCGCGAGACGTACCCGGTGCTCGCGAACGTTGCCCGGCGCACCTTCGCCGAGGTGCTAGCGGACGACTTCGAGTAGGACGGGCCCCGCAGGCCGGGCCTCGGCGCCGAGCTCGTAGGCGGCCAGCACCTCGGCGATCGCGTCGGCCGCCTGCTCCTCGGTGCGGGCGTGGATCGCGGCGAGCACCTGTCCTTCCTCGACCCGATCGCCCCGTTTCGCGCGCACGACGATCCCGACCGCGTGGTCGATCACGTCGTCCTTCGTGCGCCGGCCCGCGCCGAGGTGAACCGCTGCCAGGCCCACACCGACCGCGCTCAGCGACACCACGTGGCCCGCGCGCGGAGCAGGCACCTCGCGCACCAGGGGTGCGGCCGGGAGTGCCGACTCGTCCGCCGTCCCACCCTGCGCCTCGATCCACCGGCGCCAGGCCGCCTCGGCGCTTCCGTCGACGACCGCGGCCTCGGCGCGGCGGCGGCCTTCCGTCTCGTCGATCCCGAGGTCGGAGAGGGCGAGCAGCTTCGCGCAGGCGTCCAGGACGAGCTCGGTGAAGTCCGCCGGCCCGGCGCCGCGCACCGTCGCGAGCGCCTCGCGGACCTCGAGGGCGTTGCCGACGGCTGCCCCGAGCGGCTGGTCCATGTCGGTGAGCAGGCAGACGACCTCCCTGCCCGCGCTCTCGCCCAACGCGATCATCGTCTCGGCGAGCCGCCGCGCGTCGTCCAGCGTCTTCATGAACGCGCCGTCCCCGACCTTCACGTCGAGCACGATCGCCTGCGCGCCCGCGGCGAGCTTCTTCGACATGATCGACGCGGCGATCAGCGACAGCTCGTCGACGGTCGCGGTCACGTCGCGCAGGCCGTACAGCAGCTTGTCCGCAGGGACGAGATCGCCCGTCTGGCCGATGATCGCCACGCCGACATCGCGCACCTGCGCGACGTACTCGTCGAGCGTCAGCTCGGTCCGGTAGCCGGGGATCGACTCGAGCTTGTCGAGCGTCCCGCCGGTGTGACCGAGCCCCCGGCCGCTCATCTTCCCGAGCGGGACGCCGCAGGCTGCCACGATCGGGCCGACCGCGAGCGAGGTCTTGTCCCCCACCCCGCCGGTCGAGTGCTTGTCGACGACCTTCCGGCCGAGCGCGGCACGCAGGTCGATCGTCTCGCCGCTGCGGATCATCGCGTCGGTGAGGGCGAACGTCTCGGCCCGCGAGAGGCCGCGGAAGTAGACGGCCATGCAGAACGCCGCCATCTGGTAGTCGGGCACCTCGCCGCGGGAGTAGCCGAGCACGAGCTCTGCGAGCTCATCCGGAGGCAGCTCTTCGCCGTCCCGCTTGCGCTGGATCAGCTCGGCGGGCCTGATCACTTCGCGGCGACGAAGACGGCGCCGACGGTGCGTGTGACGAACGGGAGCGGCACGTCGTCGGGAACTGGCGAGGTGGGGATCGACATCGACCGCTGGTAGGCGACGAGCACGTGGCGATCCCGAACGACGGCAGTCCCCTCGACGTCGCGGCGCTCGACGTGCGCGAAGTGCCGCCGCAGCGCCTCCTCGCCGTTCTCGGCGTTGAACGACCACTCGCGCTCCTCGCTGGGGTACTGCACGAGGGCGCGCAGCTCCTCGAGGTGGCGCAGGGAGCCTGTGTTCGCGACAAGCCGGCCGACCGGTGCGAGCACGCGCGCGATCTCGCTCAGCCCGCGATCGAGGTCCGGGACGTGGTAGAGCATCCATGCAGCGACCACGGTGTCGAACGTCGCGTCGGGAAACGGCAGCGCCTGGACGTCGCCGACGTGCGCGTCGACGCCGCGGGCGCGCGCCAGCTCGACCATACGCGGCGACAGGTCGACGAGGGTGGTCTCCGCGCCGAGCTCGGCCGCGATGCGTTGCGCGAGCCATCCCTCACCGCCGCCGACCTCGAGCACCCGCTCGGGCGCGAGCGCCGCGATCGTCTCCCACAGCACGGCGCGCGGGTCGGGCCCGGTCGTCTCGGCGTACAGCGCCTGCCGCGCGCGCAGGTTGTGCTCGACGGCGTACTGCTCCTGCACGAGCGCAGGATCGTTCAGGTGCGTCACCGAGCTTTCTCCGCGACGAACACCGTCGTGGCGCGGCGCGCGAAGAACGGCTCGTCGACAACGTCGGGAAGATTTGCGACGAAAGGCGACATCGAGATCGACGCTCGCACGTATTCCTCGACCTCGGCGCGATTCGCAAACTCCAGCCGGCCGTCGAGGTCCTTGCGCTGCACGCGTGCGAAGTGGCGGGTGAGGAGCTCCGCGCCGTTCTCCCGGTTGAACTTGAGCGTCGACCGGCCGCTCCCGACGAGCTCGCGGAGCTCGAGCAGATGGAAGCGCGAGTTCGTCGCGGCGACGAGGCGGCCGCCCGGCCGCAGGACGCGTGCGAGCTCTGCCAACCCGCGGTCGAGATCAGGCACGTGGTAGAGCACCCACGCGGCGATCGCGACGTCGAAGACGGCAGCGGCGAACGGAAGCGCCTGGAGGTCGGCGAGCCGTGCATCGACGCCGCGCTCGCGGGCGAGCTCGACCATGCGCGGGGACAGATCGAGGGCCACGACCTCGGCGCCCGTCTCCCGCCCGACCCACTCCGCGAGCTCCCCCCAGCCGCAGCCCACTTCGAGCACACGCGCGGGACGTGCTGCGACGACAGCCTCGACGAGCGGCACACGAGCATCGTGCTCGGTCGCCTTTCCGGTGAACGCGACCGCGCGCCGCCGCAGCCGCGCGTCGTCCGCGTACTCGTCGGCGACGAGGGCCGGGTCGTCGAGGCGCGTCACGCAGCCTTGTCCGCAACGAAGATCGTATGGTGGGTCCGCACCTTCACCGGCTCGTCGAGCGTCTGCGGCACGGCGGCGGCGAGGTGCGCGCGCGTCATGTTCGCCGCAACGAACTGGCGCATGTCCTCCGCAGTCGTGAAGACGGCGATTCCCTCCGCTTCGCGGGCTTCCACGCGCGCGAAGTGCCGCTCGAGCTGCTCGGCGCCGTTCGTGGACGAGAACGAAAGGTTGCGCTCGCGCGGCGTGCCGAGAAAGTCCCAGAGATCGCTCATGTTCTCGTCGGCGAGCGTCGCGGTCGCGAAGCGGCCGCCGCGGCGAAGCACGCGGGCGCACTCGCCGATCGCCCGGTCGCGGTCCGGGACGTGGTAGAGCAACCAGCCCGCAAAGACGCAGTCGAACTCGGCGTCCCCGAACGGCAGCTCCTGCACGTCGGCGACATGCGCCTCGATCCCGCGGTCTCGCGTCAGCTCCACCATGCGCTCCGACGTGTCGACGGCGATCACCTCGGCGCCGAGCTCGTCGCGTACGCGCTGTGCCATCGCTCCGGCGCCGCAACCGACCTCGAGCACGCGGGAGGGCGCGAACTCGGCGATCGCCTGGAACAGGTACTCCTCGGCACTGATCCCCTCGAGCAGCTGCCGGAAGATCTGGTTGCGCTTCTCGAGGCGCTCCTCGCTCGCGAACTCCCACCGCACGAGCATCGGGTTGTCGAGGCGAAAGTCGTCGTTCGTCATGCAGAGCTCTCGACGATCGGTGTTCCCGGCACGCCGCGCGGCGCCGACCTCCCGCCGAGCCAGGCATTGACGGTCGCGCCGACGTCGGCGAACTCGCCCTCTTCGTGAATACGCCCGGCCGCATTGCGTCCCTCGACGTACGCCAACAGGAGTGCGTGTTCGCGTGAGTGGTCCGTGGAGGGTGTCGTCGGATCGCAACCGTGATCCGACGTGAGGATGAGCAGATCGTTGGGCCGTAGCGCGTCGAGGAGGTCCGGCAACCGGCGGTCGAAGTCCTGCAGGCAGCGGTGGAAGTTCACCGGGTCGTTGCGGTGCCCCCAGAGCGAGTCCGTCTCGACGAGGTTCGTGAAGACGAGCCCGTCGTCGACCGTGCGCAACAGCTCCTCGGTCTTCTGAATGCCCTCGACGTTCGACTTTGTGGAGAACTCCTCGTCCATGTCCTGGTGCGCGAAGATGTCGCCGATCTTCCCGACCCCGTAGACCTTGTGCCCCGCCTCGCGCACGAGCGAGAGGTAGTTCGGCCGGCGCGGCTCGAGGGAGAAGTCGTGGCGGTTCGCGGTGCGCTCGTACGACCCCGGCTCGCCGTGAAAGGGACGGGCGATCACGCGTCCGACCGCATGCTTGCCGGTGAGGATCTCGCGCGCGATCCTGCAGGCGTCGTACAGCTCCTCGAGCGGCACCGTCGATTCGTGCGCCGCGACCTGGAAGACCGAGTCGGCGCTCGTGTAGACGATCCACTTTCCGGTCCGCTGGTGCTCCTCGCCGAGCTCCTGGATGATCTCCGTCCCGCTGGCGGGCCGGTTGCCGAGCACGCCGCGCCCGGTTCGGTTCATGAACGGGTCGATGACGTCGTCCGGGAACCCGTATGGATACGTCGGCATCGCGGTCGGCGTGACGACGCCCATCAGCTCCCAGTGACCGGTCGTCGTGTCCTTCCCCTTGGAGCGCTCGACGAGGCGCCCGGCGATCGCCGGCGCGCCCGGCTGCGGCGCGCATCCCTGCAGGGGCTCGACGTTCCCGAGCCCGAGCGCCTCCAGCGTCGGCAGGTCGAGCCCGCCGACGGCGCGGGCGACATTCGCGAGGGTGTTCGAGCCCTCGTCGCCGAACTCGGCCGCGTCCGGCAACTCGCCTGCACCGACGGCGTCCAGCACTATCACGCAGGCGCGCGGCACGCGGCTATCCTACTTCGATGGCAAACGTGCTCGGCCTGATCGGAATCGTCGTGTTCATCGCGTGCGTGATCGCACTTGCGGCAGGTGTGACCTGGGTCGTCGTGCGCCTCAGTCCGGCCCCGGGCAAGAAGAAGAAGCCGGCGACGCCGGCCGCGTAGCTCAGACGGCCGAGAGCGGCAGAACGCCCTCGAGTGGCGTGTAGTCGAGCCCGTGCGCCTCGGCGACGGCCTCGTACGTGACTTTTCCCTCGACCACGTTCACGCCTTTGGCGAGGGCCGGGTCGGCGGCCACCGCGGCCCGCAGACCGTCCCGCGCGATCGCCTCGACGTACGGCAGTGTCGCGTTGGTGAGCGCCTTCGTCGAGGTGACCGGCACGCCGCCCGGCATGTTCGCGACGCAGTAGTGCGTCACGTCGTCGACGACGTACACCGGATCGGCATGCGTGGTCGGGTGCGACGTCTCGAAGCAACCGCCCTGATCGATCGCGACATCGACGACGACGGCGCCCTCCTTCATGCCGGCGATCATCTCGCGCGTGACGAGCTTCGGCGCCAGCGCGCCCGGCACGAGCACCGCGCCGATCACCAGGTCCGCATCTTCGACCGAGGCCGCGATCTGCAGGCTCGAGCTCATGAGCAGCGTGACACGTCCGGAGAGCACTTCCTCGAGATGGCGCATGCGATCGATCGAGCGGTCCAGGATCGTCACCTGGGCGCCGAGCCCGAGGGCGATCACCGCTGCGTTGTAGCCGACGACGCCGCCGCCGATGATCACGACTCGACCGGGCGCGACACCCGGCACGCCGCCGAGCAGCAGCCCACGGCCCCCGAGCGGCTTCTCGAGGAAGTACGCGCCCGCCTGCGGCGCGAGCCGTCCCGCGACCTCCGACATCGGCGCGAGGAGCGGCAGCCCGCCGCGCACCTCCACCGTCTCGTAGGCGACGGCAGTGACGCCTGAGTCGATCAGCGCGCGCGTCAACGGCTCGTCGGCAGCGATGTGCAGGTACGTGAAGAGGATCTGCCCTTCGCGCAGCCGCGCGTACTCCTCCACGATCGGCTCCTTCACCTTCAGCACCATGTCGGAGCGCTCCCACACGTCGTCCACCGAGACGATCTGCGTGCCGACGCGCGTGTACGCCTCATCCGGGAACGCGCTCCCGACGCCCGCGCCGGTCTCGATCGCAACCTCGTGGCCGCCGTTGATCAGCTCGAGCGCACCCGCGGGCGTGAGCGCGACGCGGTACTCGTCCGGCTTGATCTCCTTGGCGACACCGATCCTCATCGCGCGCGGAAGCCTACCCAGCCTGCGCGGAGCGCAAGAGGAACAGGAGACCGATCAGGGTCTTCGCGTCCTCGATCTCCTCGACGAGCGACGGGACCTCGTCGAGCGGGACGCGCACGAGCTCGAGCTCCTCGCTCCCTTCGGGATCCGGCTCGCCGCGCTGCAGGCCGGTCGCGATGAAGAGATGCATCTTCTCGTCGACGAAACCGGGCGTCGTGAAGAAGGATGCCACCTCGACCCAGTCGCCGCCGTACAGGCCGGTCTCCTCCCGCAGCTCACGTTGCGCCGTCTCGAGCGCCGACTCGCCGTCCTCGATTCCGCCCGCCGGCAGCTCCAGGAGCGTGCCTCCCGCAGCCACGCGCTCCTGCCGCACGAGCGTGACGTGGCCGTCGCCGACCGGGACGACCGCCACCGCCGGACCGTGCTCGACGACCTCGTACCCGCGCCGAAGCGCAACGTCGAACATCTTGCCCTCGTAGCGCACCTCGCGGTCCACGCGGCGGATTGTTGCCGAGATGGATACAACCACGCCGTGCAGCAGGTGCGCGTCGTGGTTGCGACCCCGCTCGAGCCGGAGCTCGTCGAGCGGATCCGTGCGGTCGACGACCGGCTCGACGTCCGCTTCGAGCCGGACCTGCTCCCGCCGGCGCGCTACCCGTCCGACCACATCGGAGAGCCTGAGTTCCAGCGAAGCGCCGAGCAGGAGGAACGCTTCACGCAGCTCGTCGCGGAAGCAGAGGTGGCGCTCGGCTTCCCGCGCGAGTCGCCGGACGGTCTCGCCTGGCTCGTCCGTACGGCGCGACAGCTTCGCTTCGTGCAGTGCATGTACGCCGGCGCGGGCCAGCAGGTGGGTGCGGCCCGGCTGACGCGTGACGAGCTCGAGCGCGTCGCCTTCGCGAGCAGCAGCGGGGTCCACGCCGTGCCGCTCGCGGAGTGGAGCATGTTCGGCATCCTCGCGCTGCTCAAGGGCCTGCCGCGGCTGCTGCGCGACAAGCGCGACCGTGCGTGGCCTCACTACCCCGTCTCCGAGCTGCGGGGGAAGACGTTGCTCGTCGTCGGGCTTGGCGCGATCGGCCGTGAGGTCGCGCGCCTCGCCGAGGCGTTCGGCATGCAGGTGATCGGGATCAAGCGGACCCCCCACGGGACGGCCGCCGGCGCCGACAGGCTCGACGAGCTGGTCGGCGATGCGGACGCGGTCGTGATCACCCTGCCGCTGACCGACGAGACGCGGGGCCTCGTCGACCGCGAGACGATCGAGCGCATGCGCGACGGCGCGATCCTCGTCAACGTGGGACGCGGCGCAGTCGTCGACGAGGAGGCGCTCGTCGCCGCGCTCCGGTCGGGGAAGCTCGGCGGCGCGGCACTCGACGTGTTCGTCGACGAGCCGCTGCCCGCGACGAGCCCGCTCTGGGAGCTCGAGAACGTGATCGTCAGCCCGCACACCGCGGCGCTCTCGTGGCACGAGAACGAGCGCATCGTCGGGCTCTTCGCCGAGAACCTGCGCCGCTATCTGCGCGGTGACGAGCTGCTGAGCCGCGTCCGGACGACCGTGTTCTACTGAGCGAGTCGTTCGACGAGCGCCCGCTGGTCGCGGCTGAAGGACCGGCCGTCGCCGGCACGCGCATTCGCCCGGGCGCGCTCCGGCAGTGACGTGGCCGGGATGACCGCGTCGATGCGCTCGTCTGCGAGCGCCCACCTGAGGAGCGCTTCCGGCCAGGACTCGACCCCGAGCTCCGCACGTTGCTCGTCGCTGAGCTCGAAGCGGCGGCGCCCGTCCTGCCCGGAGCCGCCGAGCGGGCGCATCGCGATCACGGCGACGCCGAGCTCCGCCGCGAGCGGCAGGAGCTCATGCTCGCACTCGCGCTCCCACGGGCTGTACGGCACCTGCAGCACCTGGAACCAGTGCGTCCGCAACGCGGCGGCGAGCTTCTCGAACGCGGAGGCCTGGTAGTGCGTGACGCCCAGCTTGTCGATGCGGCCCGCGTCCTGTTCCGCGCGCAGCCACTCCATGTGCTCGCGCCAGAGCACGAGGTTGTGCACCTGCTCGATCTCGATGCGGCCGCCGTACCACTTCAGCTGGCGCGCGAACTGCTCACGGCCTTCCTCGATCGAGTTCGCCCAGATCTTGGTCGCGACGATCGCGTCGTCACGCACCGGCGCGAGTGCGGCTCCGAGCGCGCCCTCCGCGCCCCGGTACATCGGCGAGGTATCGAACAGCCGCGTCCCGGACTCGTGCGCGGCGCCCACGATCTCGCGCGCCGCGTCGACGCCGTCGCCGAACGTGTTCCACGTGCCGAGCCCCACGACGGGGCCGAGTCGCCGCTCGTCCACCGGCGGCTGCTACCGCACAGATGCGGCCGCGAAACGGCCGGCAGCGTACGCGGCCGCAAAATGCGACGGCTCCTCGTCGGCCCCTCTGCCCATGTGCGACAGCGGCAGCCCCGCGCACGCCTCGCGCCATCCCTCCCCATCGTCCGGGGAGGACACGGCGACGTCTCCGAGGCAGAGCTCCAGCACCGCCTGGGTGTGGTGCGAGATGCCACGGTGCCGCCCGCGCGTGTCCGCATCCGAGACCCGCGCGGCGAGAACCGGCAGGCCACCGAGCGCCGACGCAACGTTCGCCGCCTCCGCGAGCGACACCGCGCCGTGACCGAACCGCGTCCCGGTCCCGACGATGCCCGGCCCGACGGAGCACACGACGACGTCCGACCGCGCGGCGGCCCAGAGGAGCGCCGACGCGACCGACACGCAGCGTGCGTCCCCACCGAAGCACGGTGCGACCGAGACACGTACGCCGAAGCCCAGCGTCCGAACGGTGTCGGAGAGGTCGAGCGCGAGCGCGCCGCCCGCCACCTGCACGTACGCGACGCGCAGCTCGCGCAACGCGGCCCAGGCGGGCGCGACCTGCGAGTGCACGGTGCAGAGGACGACCGGGAGCCCCTCGAGTCGCTCCGCGAGCGCGCCGCCCTCCTCCGCATGGGCGACCGCCCACTGGCCGGGCGCGTACGGGAGCGCCATCACGTGGGCGCCCTCGGCGGCCGGGAGCTCCAGCCCGCGCGTCAGGTTCGCATAGACGATGTCGAAGCCGCCCGAACCCAGACCGAGCTCTCGAGCCTGCACATTGACGAGCACGTCGTCGCCTTCCTCGACAGGCCCGGTCACGTCGGCGTAGACGACACAGGGAATTCCGTCGACCTCGCAGTTCGTCGCGTCGACTGTGCGGGTGACGCGGCCGCGCCTAAGCGAGAGCGGCATCGAACAGCGCGAGCGTGACGTCGACCATCGCCTCGAGATCGGCGACGGCGATGTGCTCGGCGGGCGTGTGGATGTCGGTCATGCCGTTCGCGAGGTTCACACAGGCAAGCCCCCGCTCGTTGAAGACGTTCGCGTCGGCGGCGCCCCCTGACAGGTCGTAGGAGACCCGATGCCCACACCGAGCGAGGGCGTCTGCCGCCAGCGCGACCGCGGCGTCGCTCTTCGCGAAGCGGTAGCCCCGGTAGCTCTTGCGCGCCTTCGTCTCCACGTCGCATTCGGCGACGCCGGCGGCGAACGTGATCGCGTCCTGCATCTCCTGCACGAGATCGGTGAGCTTCCACTCGTCCTGCGAGCGCACCTCGGCGACGAACGAGCACCATTCGGCCACGATGTTGGTCGCGGTCCCGCCGGTGATCGTCCCGACGTTGGCGGTCGAGTCCTCGTCGACCCGGCCGAGCCGCATCTCCGAGATCGCGCGGGCGGCGGCGACGATCGCCGAACGTCCGTCCTCGGGATGCATCCCCGAATGGGCTGCGCGGCCGTGAAACGTCACCTCCATCGACTGCGAGTACGGCGCGCCGAGGATCACGACCCCGACCGGGGCCGCCTGGTCGTAGACGTACCCGACCTTGGCGTGCAACCGGGTGTGGTCGAAGGCGTAGGCTCCGACGAGCCCGACCTCCTCCTTGGGGGTGAAGAGCAGCTCGACTCCTGCGTGCGGCCGCCCCTCGGCGAGGATCCGCCGCGTGCCCTCGAGCATCGCGGCGACGGCCGCCTTGTTGTCGGCGCCGAGGATCGTGCCCGCCGCGTTCCGGACCGTCCCGTCCTCCACGACGGGGTCGATCGCAGCCGTGGGCGGGACCGTGTCGAGGTGTGCACAGAGGAAGAGCGGCTCGCCCTCCGCCGTGGGCGCGACGCGGGTGTAGAGGTTGCCCATCGTGGAGCCGATCACCTTGCCGGCCCCGTCCTCGTCGACCTCGAGGCCGCAGTCGCGGAGGTAGCGGGACACGAGGTCCGCGACGGCGCGCTCCTCTCCCGGCGGGCTCGGTACCGCAGCGAGCTCGGTGAACAGATCGAGGACCTCAGGCGGCACCGATCGATGATCCTACGCCAGCGCCGCGAGTTTGCCGGTTCCTATTGCGGATCCCGCCGAAAACTGCTGAACTTTCTTGCGAACGGGATGGGGGTATCTGAACCGCTGATTCAAGCCACGCTGCTCGGCGAGGCGATCGAAAACGGCCCGATGGCCGTCTTCGTCGCGGACGAGCAGGGGAAGTACGTGGCCGTCAACCGGGCCGCCTGCGTCCTGCTCGGCTACGCCCGGGACGAACTGCTCCGCCTCCAGGTCGCCGAGGTCGCGCGCTACGAGGAAGCGGCCGGCGACTGGACCGAGATGCTCAAGACGGGGACGCGCGTCGGCATCTCGACGCTTACGCGCAAGAACGGCTCCACCCTCGAGATCTCCTACGTCGCCGGAGCGACGACGGTCGCCGGCATGCCGGTCTACGTCTCCGTCGACGTCGGGGCTGCCTAAGCGACCTCGACGCCGGAGCGCGAGCGCGCGCGCTGCAGCGCGGCCGCGACGAACTCGCGGAAGAGCGGCGCCGGCCGCGTCGGCCGCGACTTGAACTCCGGGTGGAACTGCGACGCGACGAACCACGGATGATCGGGAAGCTCGACGATCTCGACGAGCCGTCCTTCCTGGAACGTCCCGCTGATCACGAGCCCGTAATCCGCGAGCTGCTGCCGGTACGCGTTGTTCACCTCGTAGCGGTGGCGGTGGCGCTCGGAGATCACGGGCTCGTTCGCATACACCTCGCGCGTCCGCGTCCCTTCGGCGAGCTCGACCGCCTGGGCGCCGAGGCGCATCGTGCCGCCGAGGTCCTCGACTTCCTTCTGCTCGGGGAGCAGGTCGATGACCGGGAACGGCGTCTCGGGGTCCATCTCGGTCGAGTTGGCGCCCTCCAGATCGCAGACGTGGCGCGCGAACTCGGAGACGGCGACGTGCATGCCGAGGCAGATGCCGAGGTACGGGATGCCGTCCTCGCGCGCGACACGACAGGCGAGGATCTTCCCCTCCCAACCGCGTGAGCCGAAGCCGCCCGGCACGAGCACGCCGTCGACGCCGGAAAGCGCTTCGCGTGCCTCGTCGAACGTCATGTCCTCCGCGTCGACCCAGCGCACGTGGACGCGCGCGCCGTTGTGGATCCCGGCGTGCTTCAGCGCCTCGTGCACGGAGAGGTACGCGTCGTGGAGCTTGACGTACTTGCCGACGAGCGCGATCTCCACGGACTCGTTGCGCTGGTTGATGCGCTCGGTCAGCTGCAGCCATTCGCCGAGCTCCGCCGGCGGGCCGTCGATGCCGAGCTTCCGCACGACGAGCTCGTCGAGGCCCTGCTCCTGCAGCGCGAGCGGCACGAGGTAGACGTCGGCGACGTCGGGGTTCGTGATCACGGCGTCGACGTCGACATCGGCGAAGAGCGCGATCTTCTCGCGGATCTCGCGCGCGAGCGGCTCGGTGGAGCGGCAGACCAGCACGTCGGGGTGGATACCGATGCGCCGGAGCTCGTTCACCGAATGCTGCGTCGGCTTCGTCTTCAGCTCACCAGCGGTGTCGATGTACGGCACGAGGGTGACGTGGAGGTAGATGACGTTCTCGGGGCCGACCTCCCGCCGGAACTGGCGGATCGCCTCGAGGAACGGATGCGACTCGATGTCGCCGACGGTGCCGCCGATCTCCGTGATCACGACATCGGTGTCGGAGGCCCGCGCGACCGAGCGGATGCGCGACTTGATCTCGTTCGTGATGTGTGGGATCACCTGCACCGTCGAACCGAGGTACTCGCCCTTCCGTTCCTTGCGCAGCACGCGATCCCACACGGCGCCCGCCGTATGGTTGGCGGCACGTGAGAGGTTCTCGTCGATGAACCGCTCGTAGTGGCCGATGTCGAGGTCGGTCTCCGCCCCGTCCTCGGTGACGAACACCTCGCCGTGCTGGAACGGGCTCATCGTCCCGGGGTCGACGTTGATGTACGGGTCGAACTTCTGGACCTGCACCTTCAGCCCGCGCGCCTTCAACAGGCGGCCGAGCGACGACGCGGTGATCCCCTTCCCGAGCGACGAGACGACGCCGCCGGTCACGAACACGAACTTGGTCGCCATCACAATCGCCCCCATTCGTCGACGCTGCGCAGCAGCGGCGTCCGTTCGATCATGCGGCCCAGAGACGTGCGCTCACCGAGAGCGGTGAGGCCGGCCAGTGCTCCGATGGCGATCCAGCGGCCTCGACCCGTGAGACGATTCACGGAACTCCATCCTAGCAGCGCCCCTAGCGCGTTCGACCCCGAGTCCCCCAGCATCGCCATCTCGCGCAGATCGTAGGGAGCGATCAGGACGGCGGCCCCGAGCGGGGCGTGGAGCGGGATTGCGCACGCGACGTATGCCTTGAGCGCGCGGCCGGGTCGCGTGTCGAGTTGATTGAGCGCGTTGGCCGAGAGCCCGACGAGCAGCGCACCCGACACGCTGCGCGTCCGCAGGAGCGCGTACAGCGGGATGCCGACGAGCTTCAGCACGCCCGTCGTGCGCCGTGCACGCAGATGCGCGCGGAAGCCCCGTTCGGGCCCGGACCAGAGGTCGTCGGCGAGTCCGAGCGCGGCGACGACGGGCTCGTGCACGGCCGTCACCCAGCCGACGAGCGGCAGGCGCTGCCCGCGATAGTTCACGCGGAGCGGACCGGTCGCAAGGAGCAGGTGCGCGAGCTGCCGTCCACGGTGCACGAATCCGCGCACGTCACGGCCGGTCGCACGGTGCGTGACGTCGACCTCGATCTCGCGCACGGCGATCCCCGCCCGCACCGCGTCGATCGTCATCCGCGTCTCGGCGCCGAAGCCGGGAGCGAGCGGGAAGACCGCCGCCCGCGCCCGCGCGTCGAGGGCCCGCTGGCCCGAGAGGGGCTCCGCCGCCACGAACCCGCTGCGCAGGGCGATCAGTGCGCGCGCGATCCGCTTCGCGATCCCGAACCCCCCGCCCTCCCGACGGGCGAACCTGGCAACCCGAAGATCCGCTTGTGTTGACTCAACACAAAGTGGGGTCAGGTCTCCGCGCACGTCGGCGTCGACGAGCAGCAGGGCGCCCGGCGGCGCGGCTCGCTCGGCGGCGGAGAGCGCCTGCCCCTTGCCGCGGCGCGGAAGCCTCAGCACCGTCGCCCCAGCCGCCTCCGCCCGCTCGGCCGTCCCGTCGCGCGAGCCGTCGTCGGCGACGATCACCTCCGCCCCCGGGAACTGCTCCCGGAGAGACTCGACGGTGCGCGCGATCGCCCGCTCCTCGTCGCGCGCCGCGACGAGGATCGTCAGCGGCTCACGGTGCAGGC
>JABFWJ010000188.1 GCA_013362295.1 Thermoleophilia bacterium | reverse complement strand
TGCGTGCACCCGTCGCCTCGTCGCCCTCGAGCGAGCCGAGATCGTCCTTGACCGTGTCGGCCGCGTTCAACAGCGCGACACCGCCGCCCGGGACGACGCCCTCCTCGAGGGCCGCGCGGGCCGCCTGCAGCGCGTCCTCGACGCGGTGCTTGGTCTCCTTCATCTCGGTCTCGGTGGCTGCGCCGACCTTGACGACCGCGACGCCGCCCGACAGCTTCGCGAGGCGCTCCTGGAGCTTCTCGCGGTCGAAGTCGGAGTCGGTGTTCTCGATCTCGGACTTGATCTGCTTGATGCGGGCCTTGATCGCCTCGCTGTCGCCGGCGCCGTCGATGATCGTCGTCGTGTCCTTCGTGACGACGAGGCGGCGGGCGGAGCCGAGCTGCGAGAGCTTCGTGTTCTCGAGCTTGAGGCCCATTTCCTCGGTGATCACCTCGCCGCCCGTGAGGATCGCGATGTCCTCGAGCATGCGCTTGCGGCGGTCGCCGAAGCCCGGCGCCTTGACGGCGACGGCCTGGAACGTGCCGCGCAGCTTGTTGACCACGATCGTCGCGAGCGCCTCGCCCTCGACGTCCTCGCCCACGATCAGCAGCGGCCGGCCGGCCTGGATGACCTGCTCGAGCACGGGCAGGAGGTCCTTGACCGCGCCGATCTTCTGGTTCGCGACCAGGATCGCCGGGTTCTCGAGCACGGCCTCCATGCGCTCGGCATCCGTGACCATGTACGGCGAGAGATAGCCCTTGTCGAACTGCATGCCCTCGGTGAACTCGAGCTCGAGGCCGAACGTCTGGCCCTCCTCGACGTTCACGACGCCGTCCTTGCCGACCTTCTCGATCGCCTCGGAGAGCACCTCGCCGACCTCGGTCGAGCGGGCGGAGACGGCCGCGACGCGGGCGATGTCCTCCTTGCCCGAGATCTCGACGGACTGCGACTTCAGGTTCTCGACGACCTTGTCGACGGCCGTCTCGATGCCGCGCTTGAGCGCCATCGGGTTCGCGCCGGCCGAGACGTTCTTCATGCCCTCGCGGACGATCGCCTGCGCGAGCACGGTGGCCGTCGTCGTGCCGTCGCCGGCGACGTCGTTCGTGGATGTGGCGACCTCGCGGACGAGCTGCGCGCCCTGGTTCTCGAAGACGTCCTCGACCTCGATCTCGCGTGCGATCGTGACGCCGTCGTTCGTGATCGTGGGCGCGCCGAACTTCTTGTCGAGCACGACGTACCGCCCCTTCGGGCCGAGCGTCACCTTGACCGCGTCGGCCAGGATGTCGACGCCCCGCTGGAGCGAGCGGCGTGCATCCTCGTTGAACTTCAGCTCCTTGTGAGCCATGTGTCTCTTCTCTCCCCTTCCCTAGACCGCGGCGCGGTCGCCGACGACCTTCGCCAGGACGTCCGACTCGCGCAGGATCAGAACCTCGTCGGCGCCGAGCTTGATCTCGGTGCCGCCGTACTTGCTGAAGATGACCTCGTCGCCCTCTTCGACGTCCATGGCGATGTGCTCGCCGTCCTCGTCGCGGGGGCCCGGGCCGACCGCCAGGACGCGGCCGCGCTGCGGCTTCTCCTTGGCGGTATCCGGCAGGACGATGCCGCTGACCGTCGTCTCCTCTTCCTCGAGGACCTCGACGATCAGGCGGTCGCCAAGCGGCTGTAGATTCATTCTCGAAACCTCCACCTTGTGACAGGCTTGTGCTTGTGGTTGGCACTCTACTGATGCGAGTGCCAGCGGTGCAAGTGTACCGGGACTATCTAAGTCTCGCCGTATGAGATCTTCGACGAATGCAGCGTGAATTCTCGGCCGGCGGGGTGCTCGTACGCCGCCTTCGCGGCCGCTGGGTGCTGGCCGCGATCCGCCCTGGGGGCAAGCCGCCCGGGCTCTGGGCCCTGCCGAAGGGGCGGATCGATCCGGGTGAGTCGGGCGAGTCGACCGCGCTGCGCGAGGTGGCGGAGGAGACCGGCGCGCACGGCCGCTCGCTCGGGAAGCTCGGCGACGTGCGCTACGTCTTCACGTGGCCCCCCAAATCCGCGGACGCCGAGCGGATCTTCAAGGTCGTCTCGTTCTTCCTCGTGCGCTACGAGGGCGGGCGGCTCGGCGACCTCCCGGAGGAGTTCCGCCACGAGGTCGCCGAGGTCGCGTGGCTCCCGCTCGACGAGGCGCCGCGGTTGCTCGCGTACGGCGGCGAGCGGGAGATGGCCCGAAAGGCCCTGGCCTGGTTGGAGGCGAACGAGGGCGTATGATCGGCCCCTCGTGCCGTCGTACGCCCTGAACTTCTATTCGCCGATCGTCGAGGCGCAGCTGAGGTCGAACCGGAAGACGGCGACGATCCGGCTCGGGGACAAGTCCCGCAAGTACCAGAAGGGGATGATCATCGCGGTGCTCGTCGGGGCCCGCTTCAGCCCGCGCCAGCATGTCTTCGACGCGGTGATCGACAAGGTCGAGGTGAAGACGATCAGCGAGCTCTCCCCGAACGAGATCGAGCACGACAACCCGGAGATCCGCCACACGGAGGAGCTCTGCCGCTTCCTCGGCCAGCTCTACAACCGGGACGTCACCGAGGACGACACGATCACGCTGATCCGCTTCTCGGCGATCAAGCCGAGTTACGGCTTCTGAGGCGGCGCGGCGACCCGCCGCCCACCGAATCTGATTCCGCGCAGCGGAACCAGATGCGAGCCCTTCGGTTTCAGCTACCGGTTCTGGAGCGTGTCGAGCCCGATCGCGAGCGCGATCGCGAGGCGGTGGTCGAGCGCTTTCCCGGTGTCGCCGGAGAGATCGAGCACGTAGCGGTCGCGGAGCTGGAACTTCCGTTCCATGCCCCCGATCACGCGCTCGCCGGCCAGGATCTCGAAGTTGTACGGGATCGGGATCAGCCCGCCGATGTCGGGCACGAAGTCGATCACGCGCCGGGCGATCGCCATCACCTGCGAGCGCTCGCGTGCGATTGCGAGCTCTTCGTCGACAGGCGAGGAGACGCGCCACGTCGAGCGGAACAGCGACTTCCCGAAGACGTGCTCCAGGAGGCCGATGTTGCCCTGTTGCGCGTCGACGACGTCGTACTTCGAACCGCCCGTGTCGAGCCAGGTCCGCGCCTGGATGTGGAAAAGCTCCTGCGTCTCGCCCTCGTCGGCGAAGAAGCGGATCTGCTCCTTGATCGCGAGCTTCTTCTGGCGGACGTAGGCGATCGGCGGGCCGGCCGGTGTCTCCCCGGCGGCAAGCGGCGTCACGCGGTAGAGGTTCGCGATCGGGCGGATCAGCTGGTCGACGAGGTACCGGTCGTAGTCGAACGGGCCCACTATCGCTGCTGCCGCCGGATGCGCATCCCGAGCAGCTCGGGCTCGCGGAGCCTCGACCCGCATTCCTCGCACTCGACCGCGAACGTCGAGGAAAACGGGGCGCTGCAGGACGGGCAGCGGCGGAGGATCGTGCCGCCGCACGCACAGGTCTCGGGCACCTCGTCCTCGGACTCGACGAACCAGCGCCGCGCGGCGCCGCACTCGAGGCAGAACGCCGTCCAGTGGCCGAGGACGTTGCGGCGCTCCTCGCGGAGCCAGTCGGCTGCCTTCCCCACGGCACGCACTGTAGTTACGCGGCGGAAGCGCGCGTCCCAGCCGTTACGATTCGATCTGCCTTTTTCCTCCCTACGACCCACGAGGAGTGCAGTGGCGATCGCGCGCGTGGCCGAGCCGAGCGGCTCGCTTCAGGACGTGAAGGAGTGGGGCCTCGACCGCGAGGACCTGCTCGGGATCTACCGCAACATGCTCACGACGCGCGGCGTCGAGGAGCGCGGCCACATTCTCTACCGTCAGGGGAAGATTCCCGGGTCGTTCTACACGGGTCGCGGGAACGAGGCCGCGTCCGTCGGCGTGGCGACCGCGATGGGCTCCGACGACGTGGGCACTCCGCTGCACCGCGACATGGGCGTGCACATCACGCGCGGAGTCGAGCCGTGGCGGATCTTTGCGCAGTACATGGGCCGCGAGGACGGCCCGACCCACGGTCGCGACGGCAACGTGCACATGGCCGACCAGCGCCTCGGGCTGATCGCGATGGTCAGCCACCTGCCGGCGATGCTGCCGGTGGCGGTCGGCGCCGCGCTCGCGTTCCGGATCCGCGAGGAGAAGCGCGTCGCGGTCGCATGGTCGGGCGAAGGCGCGATGGCGCGCGGGGACGCGCACGAAGGCATGAACTTCGCCGGAGTTCGCAAGCTGCCCGTCGTCTTCATCTGCGACAACAACCAGTGGGCGTACTCGACGCCGGCGCATCTCGAATACGCCGTCGAGCACCTCGCCGACCGCGCGCAGGCATACGGCTTCGACGGAGTCGTCGTCGACGGCACCGACGTGCTCGCCGTCTACCGCGAGGCGAAGTACGCGATCGAGAAAGCACGCGACGGGGGCGGGCCGACGCTGATCGAATGCCAGACGCTCCGGATGGAGGGTCATGCGGTCCACGACGACGCGTTCTACGTCCCGAAGGAGCTCTTCGAACGCTGGGCCGAGCGCGACCCGATCGAGCGCTACCGCACCTGGCTGCGCGAGAACGTCGAGATGACCGACGACGAGGAGGACGAGATCTCCGGCTACGTGAAGAAGCTCCTGAACGACGCGCTGCAGCGCGCGGAGCAGTCGCCGCTGCCCGATCCCTCGACGCTGCTGGAGGGCGTGTACGCGACGCCCGAGGACCTCGACACGCCCCACCACAAGTAATGGCCGAGCGCACCTACCTCCAGGCGATCAGCGACGGCCTCCGGCAGGAAATGCGCCGTGACAAGCGCGTGTTCGTGCTCGGCGAGGACGTCGGCGTGTACGGCGGGGCGTTCAAGGTGACGCTGGGCTTCCAGGAGGAGTTCGGCGCCTGGCGGGTCATCGACGCCCCGCTCTCGGAGACCGCGATCATGGGCGGTGCGACCGGCGCGGCCATCATGGGCATGCGGCCGGTCGCCGAGATGCAGTTCGCAGACTTCGTCTCGTGCGCGTGGGATCACCTCGTCACGGTCGCGGCCAAGCAGCGCTGGCGCGTCGGTACCCCGGTGCCGATCGTCCTGCGGCTCCCGTCCGGCGGCGGCTTCTCGGGCGGCCCGTTCCATTCGCAGAACCCGGAGTCCTCGTTCGCGCACATCCCCGGCCTCAAGTGCGTCTGCCCGGCGACACCCGAGGATGCGAAGGGCCTGATCGTCGCGGCGATCGAGGACCCGAACCCCGTGCTGTTCTTCGAGCACAAGCACCTCTACCGGCGCATCAAGGGCGAGGTGCCCGAGGAGCGCTACGTGACGCCGATCGGCAAGGCACGCACGCACCAGGAAGGCGACGAGGTCAGCGTGATCACGTGGGGCGCGATGGTCTACACGGCGGAGGAGGCGGCCAAGCAGCTGCCCGACTCGTCGGTCGAGATCATCGACCTGCGGAGCGTGATGCCCTGGGACAAGGAAGCCGTGCTCGCGTCGGTGCGCAAGACGTCGAAGGTGCTCGTCCTGCACGAGGACACGCGCACCGGCGGCTTCGGCGGCGAGATCGCGGCGACGATCGCCGAGGAGGCGTTCGAGGATCTCGACGCGCCGGTGCGCCGGATCGCGGCGCCGGACACGCCCGTGCCGTTCTCGCCCGTGCTCGAGAAGGCCTTCATCCCCCAGGTGGACGACGTCGTCCGCGGACTCAAGGAGTTGATCCAGTACTGATGGCTACCGGTACCGCAGTCGACGTCGTCATGCCGCAGATGGGCGTGTCCGTCTCGGAGGGCACGATCACGAAGTGGAACAAGCAGGTCGGCGAGACAATCGACGCCGACGAGACGCTGCTC
>JABFWJ010000093.1 GCA_013362295.1 Thermoleophilia bacterium | reverse complement strand
GCCTCGTCGAGCAGCGAGCGCGCGAGCCCGACGGGCACGGCGGCGCCCAGCCGCAGGACGCTGCGTGCGGCCTCGTCGGCCGCCACGGGGCCCCGGCGCTCCTCGACGAGCTCCACGAGCCGGTCGGCGGCGTCCAGTCGCAGCTGCACAGCGCCGATGCTAGTACGAACGTATGTTCGTGTCCATTCTCGCCACGCCCCGGGTCTGACACGGGGCCACGCCCCGGGCAGCCAGGGCGGCTGTCCCGACCAGACACGCCCGGGGTCAGAGGCAGGTCACGTCCCGCACGGCCAGACGACCGCCCGCTCGGCAGGACAATTGTCTCCGGGCCCTCCCCCATAGCGCTCGCTGCTCGGGACGTGACCCGGGTCAGAGCTGGTTTGACACGATCGGCCCGGATGTACGAGCTCGTCGCGGACGACTTCGACGTGCCCGCGGGCTGGAGCACGAGCGCGCTTCCGGCTGCGCATGCTCACGGTCGACGACGTGGTGAAGGACTTCGACGCGTTCTGCAGCCTCAAGCCCTCCGAGAGCCACGACGTGCGGGTGCAACTGTGGGTCCGAAAGAGCGCCTGGGACAACGGCCTCGATCCGCTGCTCGAGGCCGCGGTGCGCGACTGGGTCGCTACGCGGTGGCCGTTCGACCGCGTGTCGTTCGAAGAGCGAGACCGGTGAGCGCCTCGCGCACGATTCGCTCGGCCACGAGCGCAGTCATGTCGGCCGAGCCGATCGCCGTCGGCAGCACCTCGACGACGTCCGCGCCGACGAGCTCGACCGCGGAGGCGACTTCGCGCACCGACCAGAGCAGGTCGCCCGACGTCATTCCGCCCGGTTCCGGGGTCCCGGTTCCCGGGGCGAACGCGGGATCGAGCACGTCGACGTCGACGGTGAGATAAACGGGCCCTTCGCCCACATGCGCGAGCGCGCGTTGCGTCACCTCGCGGATCCCGAGCTCGCGGACGTCGTGCATGAAGAAGCTCGCGATGCCGTGCGCACGTTGCCACTCGAACTCGGCCGGGCCCGGCCAGTACCCGCGCAACCCGATCTGCGCGTACCGCCCGCCGTCGACCCGCCCGGCCTCGACGAGCCGGAACATCGGCGTGCCGTGGGACCGCGTGACTCCGAACACCTCACGGCCCGTGTCGGTGTGCGCGTCGAAGTGGATCAGCCCCACCGGCCCGCGGCGCGCAGCGACGGCGTCGACGCACGGCTCGGTGATCGAGTGGTCGCCCCCGAGGACGATCGGGAGCGCACCGGCGCCGACCACCTCTCCGACGATTCGCTCGATCGCGGCGCGCGTGGCGTCCGGGTCGGCGGGCACGACGGGCGCATCCCCGTAGTCGACGACGCGCAGCTCGGCGAACGCGTCGACGCCGGCCTCGAGATGCGGACCGGGCGGGCACGACGCGCTGCGGATCGCGCGGGGAGCGAAGCGGGTCCCCGGTCGATCCGAGACGAGGTCGTCCGTCGGCGCACCGACGATGGCGACGTCGACGCCCTCGAGGTGTGCAGGCTCCTGCGCAAGCGGCGTGCCGGCGAAGGAGAGGAAGCCCGCGTAGTCGGGCTTGTCCGGAAGCGGACGCCAGCGCTGCTGCGGATCCAGCACGCGGCGATCCTCCCACACCATCCGTCCAGCGCAGGTGGAACGGTGGGGCCGGGCGGGCCGGCGGTGGTTCGGCCCGCCCCGAGTGGCCCCACCTCCTTGTCTCGCCTTAGCTCCGGGCGTGCCCTCGGCGAGGAACCGGAGAACTATCCCCCGAATGCGAGCTGCGAGCAACCCGCTTGATTGAACCGTCAGTCGGCCCGGCGGCGGAGGCCGCCGACCAGCGTGCCGATCACCTCGCGCTCCGCCGCCGCGACCGCGTCGGCGTCGTCCGGCAGCTGGCCGAGCACCCATCCCGTCAACACCTCTTCCAGCGCCCCGTAGAGCATGAAGGCCGCCATCCGCGCATCGACGTCGGCGCGGAGCGTTCCCTCGTCCTGGCCCCGCGCGACGATGCGCTCGAGACTCGCGAAGGCCTGCCCGATCTCGTCGAGCTCGTCCTGGATGTGCGGGCTGCGCGTAATCTCGCGAACGAGGAGGCGCACGAGGTTCGGATCGTCGCGCCAGGCGCGGAGCACGATCTTCACCACGAGCTCGAGCTGCTCCGGTGCGGTCTCCCCCGTCTCCTCAGCGAGTGCGACCGCCGACAGCAGCCTCCCCCACTGCTCGCGGAAGACTGCTTCGAGCACCGCGTCCTTCGAGCCGAAGTAGTGGTAGACGAGTCCGTAGGCGACACCGGCCTCCTTGGCCACGTCGCCGACGCGCGCGGCCTCGTATCCCTGCGCCGCAAAGACGCGGACCGCCGCGGCGAGGATCTGCCGCCGCCTGTCCTCGGTTGTCGTCATGACCGCGAAACCCTATGCGCTGGCCGTCAGGAAGCGACGGCCGGCGAGTCGGCCGCGGCCATCAGCCGTACCGGCCGGCCGGTGCCGTCAGCCCGCACGACGCGCACCTCTTCGCCGCCGGCGTAGACGACGAGCCGGTTACCGAGCCATTCGACCTGGTCGTCGATCGCGTCCGGCTCGGCGAGCGCGGTGTCGTGCATGGTGCGCAGGTCGAGCACGTGGAGATGCCAGATACGCGGGCTGCCTGGTGTGACCGCGACGAGCTTCTTGTACGCGATGCGCGTACCGTCCGGCGAGAGCGAGGGGCACTCCACGTTCTCGTGCAGCACGCGCGCCGTGCGCGAGCCGATCTCGCCCTGGATCAGGTACGTCTTGTGCCCGCTCGCCATCGTCGCGTAGAAGCGGTTGCTCGATCGTGCGAACGTCACGCCCCAGAAGTTGACGTCCGGCCTGTCGACGCGGTGGCCGTCGAGCGTCACGCGAAAACGCTCGAGATTCGTGATCACCTTGCCGCGCGTGAGGTCGATCAACAACGTCTGCGTCGAGAACTTGCCCGGCGTGTTGTACGAGTGCCCCGCGACGAACGTCGTCGTCGCGCCGTAGCGACCGTCGGGGGAGATGCGCGCGCGACTCGGGATCCCGCCGACGGCGACGCTGTGTACGACCCGGAACCTCGCGTCCATGATCTCCGCCTTGTACAGCGTGCCGAGGCCCGCACTCTTCGCAAGACAGAGCCCACGGCCCGCCTCGACGTACACGCGCTCGCAGCGTTCCGAGCCGAGCAGCCGGCGCGGGCCCGGCGCGGTCAGCGATGCGGTCGCGATCCGACCCCAGTCGGACGGGTTGCGACGGTCGAGATCGCGGAAGACGAGGCGGGCATGTGCGATCCCGGCCGCGGCGAGCAAGCGTCGCGCTTCCCTCGTCGAGCTGACGAGTGGCGTCGCGTGCGTCGTCGCCGCCGGAGCGACCTGCGGCGCGCGGCTCGCCACGAGGAGATAGAGCGCCGCACCGGCCGCGCACACCGCTACGAGCCCGGCGAAAGCGTGTGTGCGTCCCGGCCTACGCATCGACGCTGCGTCCGACGATCGCCGTGGCCGCGATCGCGATCGACAACGCGACCATGAACACGACGATCGCGGCGCTCAGCCCGGCGAACGTCCACAGCGCACCGAACGCCAGCGAGCCGAAGAGCCGCGAAAGCGTCGTCCCGGTCGTCACGAGCGCCAAGCCACTGCCGCGCGTCTCCTCCGGGAGCAGCGGGCTCGTGAGCGCCATCAAGACGCCGTCGGTCGCTGCGTAGTAGGCCCCGAAGAGGAGGAGGCAGCCGACGAGCGTCACCGGCCCGATGTTCGGCAGCAGGAGCGATCCGTAGAGCGCGAGCAAGAGCATGTAACCGGCCACGAGGATGCGCAGCCGGCCGAAGCGATCCGCCAGTCGGCCGAGCGGCACCGCGAGCACCATGTACACGAGCGAGGTGCCGACGTACAGGAGCGGCAGGAAGCGCGTTTCGAAACCGAGGCGATGCTGCAGTCCGACGTAGACGAACCCGTCGCTCATCGTCGCGAGGCCGAGGATGCACCCGAGCCCGACGACGATCGAGAAGCGCCGCGAGCCGAGCAGCCCGGCCGCGGACCGCAGCGAGACGTGGGGCTTCTCTGCGGCGAGCGCCGGCTCGTCACGATGGTTCTGGACGAAGAGCGTGAGGATGCCGAGGCCGACGAGCGCGACGAAGAAGCTGACGACGAAGATCGCATCGAAGCGGCCCGGAGCGAGCGCGAGCAGGCCGAATGCGAGCAGCGGCCCGATCATCGCCCCGGTCGTGTCGAGCGCGCGGTGCACGCCGAACGCGGTACCGAGCTGCTCGCGCGGTGTGCTCAATGAGATCAACGCGTCGCGCGGCGCGGTGCGGATCCCCTTCCCCGTCCGATCGAGCACGATGATCGCGGAGAGCGCGCCGACCGCACCGCCCACCGCGAGGAAGCCGAGCTTGCAGAACGCCGAGAGGCCGTAGCCGACGGCGGCCACCTCCTTGTGGCGCCGGAAGCGGTCGCCGACGAAGCCACTCGCCACGCGCACGAGCGCACCCGCACCCTGGTAGAGCCCGTCGACGAGGCCGAAGGCGACCGGCGAGAGCCCGACGGTGTATACGAGGTACAGCGGGAGGATCGTCGAGACCATTTCGGACGAGATGTCCGTGAAGAGACTCGTCAGCCCGAGCAGCAGGACGGTCCGCGCGACGAGCGGCGCCGCCCGCCGCCGCGCGAACAGCCGCCGGTGCGCCGCGACGAGCGCCTGCGAGTTCTGGACCTGGTACACGCCTGGCCCAGCCTAGGAGCGCGCCCCCGCCGCGACCACGCGGGGACGGCCGGTCTTTGGCTAACCGGATGGCTAGGTTCGAGGGCGCCTCCCCCTGCGGCAAGGTTTGGCGCCCTCGGGGTCTAAACGCCTCCGAGGACGAATCGGGAACGCGGGCGCTCAGCGCCCGGGGGTCAGCCTGATGCGCTGCCGATCGAGGTCGAGCCGCTTGAGATGCAGGCGGATGGCCGAGATCTCCGTCCGCATCGCCTCCGCTTGGTCGGCGGGGAGCTCGTCGGGCGACTCCATGGCGGCGAGCCGCCACTTGAGCGCCTCGAGATCCGCCACGACTGACTCGCGAATCGGCCCCGTGTCCACCTGCCCCGAGGGTTACCCGCGGCGCCCGCTTTCCAAGCACGGCCCGCGATGCCCCGTTCGGGGGGATCCGCCTCCTCCAACCCGTTAGGGGGATTCGGGGTTTTGCGTGGTCTGACGAAAATGATGCGAGTACAAGTCCCCTCAAGGAGATGATCTGCGGCGATGACCTCCCTCCCCTATTTGCCCCGGCTCGACCATTCGCTGTCGGGTGATGACGCGCGGCCCCATTTGGGAGCCGTCCTGCTCAAGAGCAAGCTCCTGAGCGCCGAGCAGCTCGACGCTGCCCTCGCCCAGCAGGCGGGCACCGGGCGCCGGCTCGGCGAAGTCCTGGTCGAGCGGGGCTGGCTGTATCCCCAGGACATCGCGCGCGCGCTGGCGACGCAGTACGGCTTCGTCTACGTGGACATCCACCACATCTCGGTCGATCCGGCGGCCGCGCGGCGGCTCGATCCGGAGATCGGCCAGCGGTGCTGCGCGATCGGCGTCCGCGTTCTCGACGGCGGCGTCCTGCTCGTTGCGGTCGCCGATCCGACGAGCGACAGCCTGCACGAAGTGCAGCGCGCGATCCACGGCCCGGTCGCCTTCGCGGTCACCGAGCGTGACGACATCAGCAACGCATGGCGCAGGCTCCTGTCCGGTTACAGGCCCTAAAGGCTCGCGTCTCGCTTTCGCGTTTGTTTCGGGAGGACGTGGGAAGGCCGAACGTGAACCGCGACGTTAGTTGGGGGCGCAGCGGCCCGCGGCCGTAAGACGACCCACTCTAAGGACCGACTGCGCCCCCTGCCGTCGGGGCCGCCGAGGGGGGAACCGTCGGCGAACCCTTCGTTACAACGCGCACGACCTCCTTCGAGATTCGGGTGCGATCAACGCATTCGAAGCCGTTCGATCCGCGGAGCGGAAGGGCCCGCCTGGATTCGAACCAGGGACCAAGGAATTATGAGTTCCCTGCTCTAACCGCTGAGCTACGGGCCCCAGCGAGGCGAGGGTACCGACCCACGGTGAGCGGAAGAGGCTCGTTACACTCGCGGGCGATGGAGATGAAGGTCTTCCAGGCGGAGCGTCACTTCCAGACGACCGGAGGCCTTCACGTCACCGACATCACCGAAGAAGTCGCCGAGATCGTGCGCGAGTCCGGCGTCAGCGACGGGATCTGCTGCGTCTACTCGCCGCACACGACCTGCTGCGTGCGCGTGAACGAATACGAGCGCGGGATGTTCGAGGACTTCACGGCGCTGCTGCGGCGGCTGATCCCGCCGGAGACGTACTACGCGCACGACGACTGGGACCGGCGCACGGAGAACATCTGCGCCGAGGACATGGAGGCGGCGAACGGGCACGCGCACTGCATGTCGATGATCCTCGGTTCCGCCGGCGAGTCGATCCCGGTCGGCGACGGCGAGCTCTGCATGGGTCAGTGGCAGCGCGTCCTCTTCATCGAGCTCGATCGCTCGCGCCCGCGCCGCTGGATCTGCAAGGTCGTCGGCTCGTAACGCTCGAGGCTGTTTGCAGCGGGGCGACTGAAAACCAGACGGTTCGAATCTGGTTCCGCTTCGCGGAATCAGATTCGGTCGTCGACAGCCCTCAGGTTTCTTCGACGGCGAGCGGCGGTGCGGTCGTTCTGCGCTCCGCGTCGAGCTCGAAGACCCAGAACTCGCGGCCCATCACGTGCACCGCGACGTTGTAGACGGGGACGCCGTCGATGTCGCCTTCGAACGAACCGTGGTGCGCGTGGCCGTGCACGACGAGGTCCGGGCGATGCTGGCGGATCGGGCCTGCGAGGCGATCGGCGCCGAGCACGAGCCACAGCCGTTCGGGCTCGCCGATCAGCGTCGCCTCGACCGGTGAGTAGTGGAGCAGCGCGAGCCGGACGGCGCACGGCTCGATCGAGGCGAGGCTGCGGTCGAGACCGTCGACGTCCTTTGTCGTCTCGGCGTACGCCTCGCGGAAGAGCGGCTCGCCGAAGTTCGCCCACTGGTTGCCGAAGCCGCCGACGAATCCCTTGACGCCCGCGACCCCGACGCTGACGCCGTTGAGCGGGAGGATCGTGTGCGTGCGGTCGAGCACGACGACGCCCGCTTCGGCGAGCGCGCGTGCGAGGTCGCCGGGGCGGTCGGACTGCCAGTCGTGGTTCCCGAGCACCGCGACGACCGGCACCTGCAGCCCGCTGCAGGCGTCGGCGACGACGTCGATCTCGTCGACCTGCCCGCGCTGGGTCAGGTCGCCGGCCAGGAGGATCACGTCGGCCTGCTCCTCGACGCGCTTGAACGCCTCGGCGACGCGATCGCGCTCGGCGGAGCCGGCGTGGATGTCGCCCGCGGCGGCCACGCGGATCGTCTTTCCCATGTGCCTTTTCTACCCCAGGAATGGAACGGCCATTCGCGGGTACGCACGGGTCCCATGGACGAGGACTCGACGTTCGAGACCCTGTTGATCGCGATGAAGAACGCCGCAGCAGCGCTGCGGGACAACGACATCGATGTCGCGCTCGCCGGCGGGTTCGCGGTCTACGCACGCGGCGGGCCGCCGACCGAGCACGACGTCGATTTCATCCTTCGCGCCGAAGACAAGGATCGTGCGGTCGAGGTGCTCGGCGAGATCGGGTTTCGCGCGGAGCGTCCGCCGGAGGGATGGCTCTACAAGGTGTTCGACGAGAACGACGCGATGATCGACCTGATCTTCGCGCCCAACAGCAAGCCGGAGATCGTCGGCGAGATTCTCGACCGCGCCGAGTATCTCGAGATCTATGCGATCACGATGAAGGTGATGACGGTCTCCGACGTGCTCGCGACCAAGCTCCTGACGATGAAGGAGCACGAGGTCGACTACGAATCGGTGCTCGAGATCGCGCGCGCCTGCCGCGAGCAAATCGACTGGGACCTGCTGCGCTCGCGCACGCGCGAATCGCCGTACGCGAAGGCGTTCTTCACGCTCGCGGAAGAGCTCGGGCTCGCGGCTTAAACTCTAAGCTGCCTTCATGGCCGCGATCTCGCGGCGCTCTGCGAGGCGGCGCAGCGCATCGGCCTCGAGCTGGCGCACCCGCTCGCGCGTGATGCCGAGGATGCGCCCGATCTCCTCGAGCGACTTCGGGTCCTCCGCGCCGCTCAGCCCGTAGCGAAGCGTGAGGATGCGCTGCTCCCGCTCCGGCAGCTCGGCCACCGCGTCGTGCAGCGCCTTCTCGGTGAGATCCAGCTCGACCTGCTCGTCCGGTCTGAGCTCGTCGCTCGCGAACAGATCGCCGAACGACGCGGAGTCGTCCTCGCCCACGGGGCGGTCGAGCGACGCGACGGCGCGGGCCGCATTGCGGACCTCGCGCACCTGCTTCAGCGGAAGCTTCGCCCGGTCCGCGACCTCGGCATCGGTCGGCGGGCGTTCGAGCTTCGCGATCAGCTCGCGCTCCGCGCGCGAGATCTTCTGCTCGCGCTCGACGATGTGCACCGGAATGCGGATGACCCTCGCCTTGTTGGCGACGCCGCGCTGCACCGCCTGGCGGATCCACCAGGTCGCGTAGGTCGAGAACTTGAAGCCCTTGCGCCAGTCGAACTTCTCCGCCGCGCGGATCAACCCGATGATCCCTTCCTGGATCAGGTCGAGCAGGGTGAGCCCGTGGCCCTGGTACTTCTTCGCGATCGAGACGACGAGCCGCAGGTTCGAGTTGACCAGCAGGTCCTTGGCGTCCTTGTCGCCTCGTTCGATCGCCTTCGCAAGCTCGACCTCCTGGGCTGCCGTGAGCAGCGGGTAGCGGCCGGCCTCGTTCAGGAAGAGCTGCAGCGAGTCGGTCGTCGCTGAAGCGACCTGCTGGTTCGTGTACGCCACGTCCTCTTCGATCGCTCGCGAGCAGTCGTCGGTCAGCTCGATGCCGTGGCTGTCGAGCCGCTCGAGCAGCGCCTCGATGTCGTCTTCCTCGAGCTCGAGCTTCTGGGCGATCTCGTTGAGCTCGGTCATATGGACGCAGCCGTGCTCCTCGCCGTGCTCGACGAGGACTGCGATCGGGTCGTGGCTCATGGTTGTCGAGTACCCCCCGCCCTTTTGGGTTTAACCCTCTAACGGAAAAAGAGCCACGTCGGTTTCAAGGAATCTTTACCTCGCGGGGTCAATCGTGCTCACCGGGTCCGGGAACCCTGGCGCCCGTGCACCTCCTCGCCGCTCTCCACCCGGCCGCTCCGGTCGCCGCCTCCCACGGCTCGATGCTGCCGTGGCTCGTCGCGGCGCTCGTCCTCGCGGTCGTCGTCGCGAGCGGGCTCTACCTGACTTCGCGGCGCTGACGGCGGTACGATCGATCCCATGTGGTGGCTGTACGTACCGCTGGTCGTCCTCGGGATCGTCCTCCTCCTCTTCCTGCTGGTCGTCCTGCTCGGGCGGTACAAGAACGGCGCGCTCCTGCGGCCGGTGATCGGGCGGTTGTCGCGGATCGGGTTCATGCGCCGGTTCTTCACGAAGGTCAGCACGGCGGCGATCGAGCGCCAGAATCCGGAGCTCGCGAGCGCGCTGAAGAAGATCAACCCGGTGGCGTCCAACCCGAACCCGCAGGCCGTCCAGAAGGCGATGAGCCGCCTGACTCCCGCCGAGCGCCGCGCCTACATGGAGGCGGCGGGCGAGCAGGGCGGTGTGCCGGACTCGGCCAACAGGCAGATGCGCCGGCAGGCCGAGCGGATGCAGCAGCAGGCCCGCGGCGGCCGCCCCGGCGGCGGGGCCTCGCGCAAGCGCAAACGCCGGTAGCTCGACCATCCCCCACCGGGGGTAGAAAAGTCGAGTTGAAAGCCGTACCCTTTGCCGGTCCAGTCAGCCTTCAGGGGGGAATCTCATGAGGAACGGGGTCACGCGCCGCCGCGTGGCGGTGGTCGTCATCTCGGCCGCGCTCGTCGCGCTCGCCGGCGCGCTGCTCTCATCCGGAGCCGGGGCCGACAACGGCCAGCACGGGTTCGACGGCCAGCCGGTCGGGCACCGCACCGACGATCCCAGCGGCGAGCACGCCCGCGACGTCTCGCGGCCGCTGCGCGAGATCGCGCCGATCGCGCCGGCCAAGGGCCAGCTCACGGTCAAGCGCGAGTACCTCATGCGTCCCCCTGCGACCGGAACGGGCGCGCCGGACACCGCCGTCCAGTCGTCCCTGGGCGCCGCCGCGGCGCCGGTCCTCAACGGCTCCTTCGACGGCGTCGGCCAGGGGTTCACCGGGCCGGCGGGCACCTTCACGGTCAACTCCGCCCCGCCCGACACGAACGGGCAGGTCGGCCCGAACAACTACGTCCAGATCGTGAACTCGGCGTTCGCGATCTTCGACAAGGCCGGCAACGTGCTCTACGGCCCTGCGGCGACGAACACGCTCTGGAGCGGGTTCGGCGGCGGCTGCCAGACGAACAACGACGGCGACGCGACCGTCGTCTACGACCGCCAGGCCGACCGCTGGATCATCTCGCAGTTCTCCGTCTCGACCACCCCCTACCTGCAGTGCGTCGCGGTCTCGACCTCGGGCGACCCGACCGGCTCGTACTTCCGCTACGCGTTCCAGTACTCGAACTTCCCCGACTACCCGAAGATGGGCGTCTGGCCGGACGCCTACTACGAGACGTTCAACCTCTTCAACGCCGCGGGCACGGCCTTCCTCGGTCCTGAGATCTGCGCGTACGACCGCTCGAACATGCTCGCGGGCGCGGCGGCGACACAGCAGTGCTTCGTGCTCTCCACTGCCTTCGGGGGGATCCTGCCGTCGAACGTCGACAGCGCTCAGCTGCCCCCGGCCGGGTCGCCGAACTATCTGCTCGACTTCGCGACGAACGCGGTCGACTTCTGGAAGTTCCACGTCGACTGGGCGACGCCCGCAAACACGACGATCACCGCGGCCGCGCAGATCCCGGTCGCCGCCTTCTCGCCCGCCTGCTCGGGCGGGGGCACCTGCATCCCTCAGGCCGGAACGACCCAGCAGCTCGACTCGCTCGCCGACCGGCTGATGTACCGCCTCGCCTACCGCAACTTCGGCGACCACGAATCTCTCGTCGTCAGCCACGCCGTGACGGCCGGCTCGTCGTCGGGCCTGCGCTGGTACGAGCTCCGCACGCCGGGCACGACGCCGACCGTCTACCAGCAGGGGACGTACGCACCCGACGCGACCTTCCGCTGGATGCCGAGCGTCGCGCAGGACGGCTCGGGCGACATCGGCCTCGGGTTCAGCACCTCGAGCGCCTCGACGCATCCCGGGATCCACTACACCGCGCACCTCACCTCCGACCCGCTCGGCGTGATGGGACAGGGCGAAGGCGTGCTGATCGACGGCGCGGGCTCGCAGACCTCGAACGTCCGCGCACTCTCGCGCTGGGGCGACTACAGCGACATGTCGGTCGACCCGACGGACGACTGCACGTTCTGGTTCACGAGCGAGTACATCCCGGCGAACGGGATCTTCAACTGGCGGACCCGCATCGGGAACTTCAAGCTCGCCGGCTGCGGCACACCCGACTTCTCCGTCGCCGCGTCCCCGTCGAGCCAGACGGTCAGCCCGGGCAGCCCGACGACCTACAACCTGACCGTGACCCCGACGGGCGGCTTCACGGGCAGCGTCTCGCTCAGCGCGACGGGCCTGCCCGCGGGTGCGGCAGCCTCGTTCAGCCCGAATCCGACGACCGGCACCTCGACGATGACGGTGACGACCTCCGCGACGACGCCGGTCGGCAGCTACCCGGTCACGATCACCGGCACGAGCGGCACGCTCGCGCACAACGCGACCGTGACACTCGTCGTGTCGAACCCGGACTTCTCGCTCTCGGCGACGCCCGCGAGCGGCACGGTGACCCAGGGAGCGTCGACGACGTACACGGTGTCGGTCACCCCGGCCGCGGGCTTCACGGGCTCGGTCACGCTCGACGCGGCCGGGCTCCCGGCGGGGGCAGCGGCGTCGTTCAGCCCGAATCCGACGGCCGATACCTCGACGATGACCGTCACGACGTCCGCGACGACGCCGGCGGGGAGCTACCCGGTGACGATCACCGGCACGAGCGGCACGCTGACGCACACGACGTCGGTGCAGCTCGTCGTGCAGGCTCCGGCGCCGGACTTCTCGCTGTCGGCGACACCGACGTCGCGCACGATCGCGCGCGGCGGCACGGCGACCTACTCGATCGCCGTCAACCCGGTGAACGGGTTCATGGGATCGGTGTCGCTCAGCACCACGCGCCCCAACCGGAGCACCGCCACGTTCAGCCCGAACCCGACGACCTCGACGTCGACGTTGACGATCGCGACGCGGTCGAACGTCGGACGCGGGACGTACCTGTTGACGGTCACGGGCACGAGCGGCGCGCTCTCGCGCACCGTCAAGGTCACGCTCGTCATCCAGTAATGCGGCCCACCGCGGTCGGGTGCCTTCGGGCACCCGACCGCGATCTACCTACCGTGTGCCGTACGCCGACAGGAACAGCCTCCCGTGCTCGCAGACGGACGTCGGCGGGACGAGCCTCGCCGTGGTCGTGCCGCCGCCCGGCGCCTGGACGCGGAACCAGTACGCCCTCGGCTCGCACCGACCCGGCACCTGCTCGCCCGGGCCCGGCACGTCGGGTGAGAAGCGGGCGGTCGCGAACGTCGTCCGACCCGGAGCGAGCCTGACGAGCACCGACGTCAGTGCCCCGGGGCGCGCCGGACGCACGTGCGTCGGAAGCTTCGCCTTGTGCCTGTCGAGCAGCCGGCCGAGCGGGAGGCCGGCGACCGTGCACGATCTCGCCGAGGCGTTCTTCAGCGTCAGCCGGTACGAGATGCTCCCGGCGGCGCCGCTGCCCGGGACGACCACAAAGCGACCGGAGAGTTGCCCGCCCCGGCAACTGCCGAGTGCATGCCGCGCATCGGCGGCGGGCGTCATCAGCACGCCGGCGGCGAGCGCCGTCAGAACGAATCTCATGCTCGATCTTAGGCCGCCGTTCTCGCTTGACAAGACCATATCGATAATCGATATTATCGACAATCGATATCCACGGATCAAGGAGCACACTGTGCCCGCCACGTCACCGTCCCGCGCCGCCACGTGGGGCTACGTCATCGTCAACCTGCTGCTGTTCGCCGCGCTCGCGTTCGGCGTCTTCCGCCTCGCGACGACCGCCGTCGCGGCCGCCGGCGGGCCGAGGCGCTCGATCGACGTCGAGGCGTTCCTACCTCGCGAGTCTGTCGCCCTCCCTCACGACGCCCATCTCATCGGCGACCCGCGGATCCGCGTGCATGTCGCGCATCCGTCGAAGGCGGAAGTCGTTCTCGAGGCCGGCCTCGAGCTCGTTCCGCTCGTCCTGATCGTGGTCGGCCTCTGGCTGCTGCGCGGCGTCGCCAGATCGGTGCGCAGGGGCGACCCGTTCACGTCAGACAACGTCCGCCGGCTGCGCGGAATCGGCGTCCTGCTGGTCGGCGGTGCCGTGCTGCTCGCGTTCGTCGAGTCGACGCTGCGGCAGGCCCTCTACGACCGATTGCCGGAGAACCCGTTCGGCAACCTCGTCACGGAGGGCTTCGCCGTGCACGGAAACGCGTTCGTCGCCGGGCTGGGCGTCTTCATCCTGGCCGAGGTGTTCGCGCACGGCGTGCGTCTTCGTGAGGACGTCGAGGCAACGATCTGATGCCGCCCGAAGCGGAGCACCGCATCGCGATCCATCTCGACCGCCTGCTCGAGGAGCGCGGCTTCACCCTCACCGAACTCGCGGAGCAGGTCGGAATCACCGTCGTCAACCTGTCGGTGCTGAAGAACGGTCGCGCGCGCGCGATCAGGTTCTCGACGCTGACGGCACTTTGCGAAGCGCTCGGCTGCGAGCCCGGCGACCTGCTCACGCTAGGCTGAGACGTGCTGTTCCAGCCCGAGCTCGAAGCGCAGTCTGAGGACGAACGCGAGACCATGCAGCGCGAGCGGCTGCACGCATTGCTACCGCGCTTCGGAGTCGATCCTGACACCGCGCTCACCGACGCGCCGTTCACGGTGAAGTCGCAGCTCCGCGACGCGTATCCGTTCGGCCTGCTGCAGGTGCCGCTCGAGCAGACGGTGCGCGTACACGCCTCATCAGGGACGAGAGGGAAGCCGACGATCGTCGCGTACACGCGAGCCGATCTCGACGTCTTCGCCGATGTGTGCGCGCGGTCGATCGCGGCGGCCGGCGGCACTCCGGACGACGTGCTGCACGTTGCATACGGCTACGGACTCTTCACCGGGGGGCTCGGCCTGCACTACGGCGGCGAGCGGCTCGGCGCAACCGTCGTGCCCGCGTCGGGGGGGAACACGGCCCTGCAGCTGCAACTGCTCGAGGACCTCCGCGCCGTCGGGCTCTGCTGCACGCCGAGCTTCGCACTGCTGCTTGCCGAACGTGCCGGCGGCCGGAACATCCACCTCCGCTACGGCGTCTTCGGCGCGGAGCCGTGGTCGGAGGCGATGCGCGAGAAGCTCGAGTCGGCCTGGGGCATCGACGCGTGCGACATCTACGGCCTGTCGGAGGTGATGGGGCCCGGGGTCGCGGCCGAATGCCGCGAGGGGAAGGGGGCGCTGCACGTGTTCGACGACCACTTCCTGCCGGAGATCGTCGACCCCGAGAGCGGCGAGCCGACGGACGGTCTCGGCGAGCTCGTGCTCACGACCCTGACGAAGGAGGCCCTCCCCGTCTTGCGCTATCGCACCGGCGACATCACGCAGTTCGTCGACGGCGCGTGCGCCTGCGGCCGAACGCATCGCCGGATCGCGCGGTTCAGCGGCCGTGTCGACGACATGTTGATCGTGCGCGGCGTCAACGTGTTCCCCAGCGAGATCGAAGAGGTGATCCTCGAGCATCCCGCGCTCGGTGGGCAGTACGCAATCGTGATCGACCGACGTGCGGCGATGACGAACCTCGAGGTCCGCTGCGAGCTCGAGCGGTCCGGCGAGCCGGACGCGATCGCGGCGAACGTCCAGCAGCGTCTCGAGGAGCGGCTGCGCGTCCGGACCGACGTCGTCGTGCTCCCGCCGGGGACCCTTCCGCGTCAGGAAATAGGCAAGGCGAAGCGGGTCTGGGACCGCGTCGACGAGCGCGACCCGCTCCTCTCAGCCTGAGGACCACGCGAACTGCCGCGACCACGCAACCTGTCCGTAGTACGCCGGCCAGTCGCCTGCGAAGAGCGGCGAGGCGAGGCGGATCGGATCGGCGTCGAGCGCCGGGAGGAGCCAGAGCGCGTTGTGCGCCTCGTAGAACAACGCGCGCCCGTCGCTCGACCACACCGGAACCGTCGCGCCGCGCGCCTTCGGCAGCTCGCGCGTCTTCCCGGTGACCGTGTCGTAGAGCCACAGCCGATGCGCGTCGTACCAGCGTCGCAGCAGCGGCTGCGGCCAGCCGCTGCTCGTCAGGTTCGGTGCTCGAACGAACGCCAGCGTGCGGCCGTCGGGTGACCACGCCGGATCGACCGTCACGCTCGACGGCGCCGTCGGCACGTCCCGGCAGGGCGCGGGGGGCGCGCAGACCGCGACGACCTTGTCCTGCCACGCCACACGACCGCCGCCGTGGTCGCCGACGAGAGCGATGTGACCGTTCCGAGCGGTCGCGACGGCCTTGGTCACGCGGTCGGACAGCGTCTTCTCGAGGAGGTGCGGCCTCGCACCCGGGACAGCGATCAGATCGAAGGGTGCCGCGTCGTTGTTGTGCACCATCCCGTCGCCGTAGACCCAGAAGCCGATCCCCGCCGCCGACCACGCCGCCGGGTCGATGATGATCTGACGCATCCCGTTCAACCTGTCGCGGCGTGGGTCGAGCGAGTACCACTGCGTCTTGCGCCCATCCGCGATGCGATAGGCGACCAGCGTCGACCTGCCCCGCGGCAGGCCGACCGTGGCGACCGCGATCTCGGTGCGGTCGGGAGACAGCACCGCTCCCTGCACGAAGGACGCGCGCGCCAATGTCCGCGTTGCGCCGTTCGGTCCGACAAGAAGCACGGCCGTCCGGGTCGTGACGGCGAGCGACCCGTCGGCCGCCCAGCCGACGACGGCGACCGTGGAAGCGACACGGCGCGCGTGACTGCCGTCGGACCGGGCGAGCCAGAGCTCTGACGTCGGCGCCCCGGTCGCGGTCTCGAGGTACGCGAGCCACCTGCCGTCCGGCGAGAAGCTCGGCGCCTGCGGCGTGTGCCCGGCGACGACTGGCAGCCGCCGCAGCCTTCCGTCCAACAGCGACAAGCGTCCGTGGGAGACGAACGCCACCCGCCCGTGGTGCGCCGCGGGGGCGCCGCCCGCGAGCACGACCGCGGCAACCAGGAGCGCCCGCACCGCTAGAACTTCCGCGCGGACCACGTCCGCCGACCGTAGCGCACCGCCAGCGGATCGAACGCGGCGACGAAGCGCTGCTTCGCCGCGGTCGCGCGGGCGTCCGCCTGCGCCGCGAGCCGGAAGTCACCGGTCCGTACGATCGCGCACCGCGGGCCCGGCGCGCCGAGGGCCGCGAAGCCGTCGCGATAATGGCGATCGGCCTCGATCGACTCCTGCAGCGCCTGCTGGAGGAGCGTGACGAGCCTCGCCGCCTGCTCCGTCGGAGTCGCGAGCGTCCCGAGCTGCTGGACGATGCTCTGTCGGTTGTCGCCGGCACTCGCGATCCGGCGGCTCGTCTCCCTGGACGAGATCGAGCACGCGAACCCTGCGGCGAGCGCGTTCGTGATCTCTTGCCGGCCCGCCGACGACTGCGCGAGGACGTTCTCGATCCGGTCGACGCACGTGGCGACGCCGCTCGCCGAGCTCGAGTCCGACGGGCCTCGCGCCACCACCAGGATGACCGCGGCGACGGCAACGGCGCCCGCCGCGAGCGCGGCGGCGATCGGCCACCGGCGTCCGACTCGCCGCGGCCGAACCGTGACGCGCGTCGGCTGCTCGGTTCGCCCTCGGAGCGCAGCGGCGAAGGCGGCGCCGGTCGGATAGCGCTCGCCGGGCTCCTTGGCCATCGCCGTCGCGACCGCGACGTCGAGCGCACGCGGCAGCTCCGGACGCTCGGCGGTGACCGCCGGGGGCGGCGCATGCAGGTGCGCGTGCAGCACCGCGAGGTCGGTGTCCCGCAGGTACGGCGGCCGCCCGGTCAGGCAGTTGTAGACGACGCAGCCGAGCGAGTAGAGATCGGCCCGCCCGTCCAGGGGCAGCCCCTCGATCTGCTCGGGACTGCTGAAGTCCACCGTGCCGAGAAACGAGCCCGCCTGCGTGATGCCGTGCGCGCTGGCGCGTTTCGCCAGCCCGAAGTCGCAGAGGTACGCGTGTGTGTCCGGCTCGGCGAGCATGATGTTCGCCGGCTTCACGTCGCGATGGACGAGACCGGCGGCGTGCGCCGCGTCCAGCGCGCCGCCGATCTGATCGGCCAGCCGAAGCGCCTCGTCCAGCGGAAGCGAGCCGCGCTCGCGGAGGACGGCCTGCAGGCTCGAGCCCCTGACGTAGCGCATCGCCAGGTAGAGGACGCCGTCGGTCTCGCCCGCGTCGTAGATCGGAATCACGTTCGGGTGGTCGAGCGCCGCGGCGAGCTCCGACTCGCGCAGGAACCGGCTGCGAAACGCCCTGTCGTCTGCAAACTCGGGCGCTATCAGCTTCAGCGCGGCCTTGCGCCCGAGACGGACGTGCGTGGCGAGGTACACGGCGCCCATCCCGCCGCGCGCGAGGAGCGACTCGATCACGTAGCCGCCGAAGCTGTCGCCGGGCCGTGCGCTCACGGGCAGGTCCGCAGGCGGTAGCCGACGCGTCGCTCGTTCTCGATCAGGTCCCCGGCCCCGAACGGCTCGAGCTTCTTCCGAAGCTCCCAGACGAGCTTCGCCAGCTCGACGCGACTGTGCAGCGGCTCGTCCGCCCAGACCGCGTGCATCAGCTCGTCGTGCGTGCAGAGGGCCGGGCCGCCACCGGCCGCCGCATTGCGTTCGGCCATGTGACGCACGAGCCTGTGCGCCTGCGCGCGAATCGCGAGCTCGTGCCGGTCGGCACCGTGGACGAGCACGAGCCGAGCGGCCGTCGGGTCGTAGCTGAGACACGCGTCCGACGCTTCGGCCGGAACGGCCCGCGTCGCCTGCGAGTCGACGGCGTCGTGAAACGCGAGCTCGAAGTAGCGCCGCACGCCGCCGGCCGTCGAGCCGAGGATGCAGACGACGTCACCGTCGTGGAGGAGCGTCCGCCGTGCGACCGGCTGGAGCGCGCCGCCGCGCCGGAGGTAGGTGCCGTTCACGCTGCCGCCGTCGACGACGAACCACCGCGTCCCTTCGCGCTCGAGCGTGCAGTGCCCAGCGCGGGTGACGAGTCGCTCGGGGTCGGGCTGGAGCGCGATGTCGTTCTCCTCCGGCAGGCGGCCGACGGTGACGCGGCCGCCGCGAAGCTCCACCGCTGCGGCGGGGGCCCCGCCGGGATCCGACAGGACGACCTCGGCGGAGCGAGATTCCATCGAGCCCCTATCTTCCGTCCATCGATCGGCGCCGCCCGTGAGCTGACACTGAGCGCAAGCTACATCGAAGAACGGAGGGCGCCATGTTCATGCTCCGCAACACACTCGCACTCGCCGCCGTCGTGGCAGCCGTGCCCGCCGGCACCTGGCATCGTCTGCCGGCCGCACCGGTCGCCCCGAACAGCGGGCTCACGAGCGTCTGGACCGGGAAGGAGATGTTCCTCTTCGGACGCGTGGAGCGCCATGACGCGACCGGCGCTGTCGTGAGGCGCGTCGCCGTCGCAGAGGCCTACGACCCGAGCCGCGCCGCGTGGCGGCGGCTCGCCGCGCCCCCCGCGACGCAGGGCTTCGCGGACGTCGCATCTGCCTGGACCGGCAAGGAAGTGCTCGTGTGGGGCCAGGGGACACGTCTTGCTTTCAACCCGGCCACGAACCACTGGCGGCAGCTACCAGGGTCGCCGCTGCTCGCGATCCACGACGGCTTCCGGATCGTTGCCTGGACCGGCCGCGAGCTGATCGGCTGGGGCGGCGGCTGCTGCGGGGACGCGTTCGACGACGGCGTCGCGTACAACCCGACGACCAACGTGTGGCATGCACTGGCGCGCTCTCCGCTGACGCCCGGCGGCAGCACGGGAGCGTGGACCGGCCATGAGCTCATCGTCCTCAGCCGCGACGTCGATCCCGACGGGAAGCCGTACCCTGCCCGCCTCGCCCGCGCCGCCGCCTTCGACCCGGGGCGGAACGCGTGGCGGCGGATCGCAGCGCCCCCGGCGCTCGGCGGCACGGCCGCGTGGGACGGCCGGGAGCTGCTCCTGATCGGTCCAGGCGGCGACGGCCGTTTGTCCTTCGCGTACGACCGCGGGACGAACCGGT
>JABFWJ010000163.1 GCA_013362295.1 Thermoleophilia bacterium | reverse complement strand
AGCCCCGCGCGCGCGGCGTAGGCGGCGGCCGATGCGGCGGTGTTCCCGGTCGACGCGCAGACGACGGCGCGCGCGCCCGACTGGGCCGCCCGCTCGACGGCGACGACCATACCCCGGTCCTTGAAGCTCCCGGTCGGGTTCAGCCCCTCGCACTTCAGGTGCAGCTCGCACGCCAGGGAGATCCGGCGCGCGGGGACAAGCGGCGTCGAGCCCTCGCCGAGCGAGAGCCACGACGCGACCGCCGTCATGCCCATCCGAGCTCCGATACGCCGCGGTCCGAGACGACCGGCAGCGGATTCGAGCGGCGATGCACGTCGGACAGCCCGCCGAGCGCGGCCAGCGCCTCGTCGAGCGCGCCGGCGCGCGCCTGGTGCGTGACGACGTGCAGCGCTGCGCCGTCACCGTTCTGGTGCTGCAGCAGGCGCGCGATCGAGATCTCGCGCTGCGCGAGCGCCTCGGCGACCTGGGCGAGCGCCCCTGGACGGTCCTCGACGGAGAGCCGGAAGTAGAACGGCGAGCGGTTGTCGCCCGCGGGCAGCTTGGGCAGCGTGCGCCAGGCCGCGTCGTTCTGGAGGAACCCCGTGTGCATCGTCCCGATCACGGTCGTGATGTCGGCGATCACGGCCGATGCGGTCTCGATGCCGCCGGCGCCGGGGCCCTCGAGCGTGATCTCGCGGATCGCGTCGCCCTGCAGCATGACGGCGTTGAACGCGCCGTCGACCTTTGCGAGCGGGTGCTGCTTGTCGACCAGCGCGGGATGCACGCGCACGTCGACGTGGCCGTCGACGAGGCGCGCCGCGCCGACGAGCCGGATCACCATGTCGAGCTGGCGTGCTGCGGCGACGTCGAGCGGGTCGATGCCCGTGATGCCGGAGTACTCGACGTCGGCGAGATCGACCCGCGAGTTGAAGGCGACCGTCGCGAGGATCGCCATCTTGGCCGCTGCGTCGGCGCCCGACACGTCGTCCGTCGGATCGGCCTCGGCATACCCGCGCGCCTGTGCCTCCGCGAGCGCCTCGCCGTAGGTCTTGCCGCCCTCCATCTCGGTGAGCACGAAGTTGGTCGTGCCGTTCACGATGCCGAGCACGCGGTGGACGTTCGTGACGACGAGCGACTCGCGCAGCACCTTGATCACCGGGATCGCGGCGCAGACGCTCGCCTCGAAGCGCAGCTGCACCCCGGACGACGACGCGGCTTCGAAGAGCTCCGCGCCCCGCCGTGCGATCAACTGCTTGTTGGCGGAGACGACGTGCTTGCCGCCGCGCAGCAGCTCGAGCACGTAGCCACCCGCGGGCTCGATGCCGCCCATCACCTCCGCGACCACCGCGATCGACGCGTCCTCGGCGATCTCCCGGAAGTCCGTCGTGAGCACGCCGCCGGCAGGCGGGTATTCACGCTCCTTTCCGGGGTCCTGGACGAGCGCCTTCACGATGCGCAGCCGGTGGCCCGTCGCCCGTTCGATGTCGTCTGCCGAATCCGTCAGCAGGCGGTTGACGGCCGCGCCGACGGTGCCGTACCCGAGCAGCGCGACCGGTACGTCAACCGACGCCATGAACCTCCGCTGCCTCCTCGCGGACATTCAGCGCGCGGAGGCGCGCACCCACCTGCTCGATCTGGGTCTCGGCGAGCTTCGCGCGGTACTCGTCGAGCACCGGCTGACCGCGGTCCATCTCGGCAATCCACTCACGGGCGAACGAACCGTCGCGGATCGACGCGAGCACCGAGCGCATGTTCTCGCGCACGTGATCGTCGACGACCTTTGGCCCGACGGCGTGCGAGCCGTACTCGGCCGTGTCGGAGATCGAATAGTGCATCCGCTCGATCCCGCCTTCCCAGATCAGGTCGGTGATCAGTTTCAGCTCGTGCAGGCACTCGTAGTATGCGACCTCGGGCTGGTAACCCGCCTCGACGAGCGTCTCGAAGCCCAGCTGGATCAGCTGCGTGACGCCGCCGCAGAGCACGGTCTGCTCGCCGAACAGGTCGGTCTCCGTCTCCTCGGCGAAGCTCGTCTCCACCATTCCGGCCCGCGCCGCCCCGAGCGCTGCGCCGTAGGCGAAGGCGAGCTCACGCGCGTCCCCGCTTGCGTCCTGCGCGACGGCGACTACCGCGGGCGTGCCGTAGCCCTCGGTGTAGAGCCGGCGCACGACGTGGCCGGGGCCTTTCGGCGCGACCATGATCACGTCGTGGCCCTCGGGCGGCTTGATGCGCCCGTAGTGGATGTTGAAGCCGTGCGCAAAGAGCAGTGCGGCGCCGGGCTCGAGGTTCGGCGCGACCTCGTTCTCGTAGAGCGCCGGCTGCGCGCCGTCGGGGACCAGGAACGCAACGAGCTGCGCACCGCGCACCGCGTCGGCGAACGACGCCACCGTGAGGCCGGCCTCCTCGGCCGCAGCCGCGGACGGGCTTCCTTCGCGCAGGCCGACGACGACGTCGACGCCGGACTCGTGCAGGTTCAACGCGTGCGCGTGTCCCTGGCTTCCGTACCCGAGCACGGCGACCTTGCCGTTGAGGAGGTCGACGTTACCCGCCTTGATGATCTCGGCCATCTGGGAATCCTTTCGCTTTCAGACGTTGACGGAGGGTTGTGCACCGCGTGCCGTCGCGCTGGGGCGGCGGAGGCCGACGCGCCCGGTGCGCACGAGCTCACGTACACCGTACGGGCGAACGAGCTCCTCGAAGGCCTCGACCTGGTCGGGGCGGCCCACGAACTCGAAGGTGATCGCGTCGCGGCCGATGTCGGCGACCTGGGCGCCCGCGACCTGGCTGAGCGCGACGAGCTCCGCGCGGCGGTCGGTCGCGACGCTGACGGTGATCAGGGCGAGCTCGCGCTCGACCGCTTCGTCGGGGCGCAGCTCCGTGACGCGCAGGACGTTCACGAGCTTGTGCATCTGTTTCTCGATCTGCTCGAGCGAGTGCTCGCTGCAGTCGACACGGAGCGTCAGCCGAGAGATGTCCGGACGCTCGGTCGGCCCGACGGCGAGGCTCTGGATGTTGTAGCCGCGCCGCGAGAACAACTGCGAGACGCGCGCCAGCGCCCCCGGCCGGTTCTCAAGGCGAACGGAGATCGTGTGCGCGCTCATCCGCCCCTCCGGACACGACCGGTGTCAGACACGCGCACCGGAATCGGACGCGTTGTCCACGGAGGGACATGGCCGGTGTCAGACACAGGCACGAAACTGCGAAGGATCGTCCACAGGCGGCTCATCCCCCCGGCGGCTGCCACCGTCGCGGATGTGTAGCGCCCGCGCGGCGAGAACGCCTTGCGCCAACGGCTCGCGCCGGGCGTACGACGGTGGCAGCCACCGTTACCGAACTGCAACATGCTCATGCCGGGACCGCCTCCTCGCCGGGGGCCTCGATGATGTCGACCGCGGCCGCGCCGGCCGGGACCATCGGGAAGCACTTCTCCTCGGGGTCGCAGCGGACGTCGACGACCGCGCTGCGGCCCGCGTCGAACGCGGCGGCGAGCGCGTCTTCGAGCTGGTCCTCGCTCTCGACCGTGAACCCGGCGCAGCCGTAGGCCTCGGCCAGCTGCGCGTAGTCGGGCACGGCGTGCGTCAGGTGCGTCTGCGCGAAGCGCTCGGCGTAGAACAGCTCCTGCCACTGGCGCACCATCCCTAGCCAGCCGTTGTTGATCACGACCGCGACGATCGGCAGGCGCTCGAGTGCCGCGGTCGCGAGCTCCTGACACGTCATCTGGAAGCAGCCGTCGCCGTCGATGCAGACCACGGTCGCATCGGGACGCGCAGCCTTCACGCCGACCGCGGCCGGGACGCCGTAGCCCATCGTCCCGAGGCCGCCGGAGGTGATGAACGAGCGCGGCGTCTCGCAGCGGAGGTACTGCATCGCCCACATCTGGTGCTGGCCGACGCCCGTCGTCCAGACGACGTCCTCTTCGCGCGTCGCGGCGAGATCGCGCAGCGCCTCGATCGCCGTCTGCGGCTTGAGCACTCCCTCCGCCTTCGCGTAGCGGTAGGGGAAGCGCTCGCGCCAATCCTCGAGCTGACGCAGCCACGGCCCGCGATCGGGAGCCACCTCTGCGGTAGCGGCTCGGACCTCTGCGGCGAGCTGCGCCAGCGCGAGCTTCAGCGGTCCGACGACGGGAATCTCTGCATGGCGGATCTTCCCGACCTCGGCCGCGTCGATGTCGAAATGGATCACCTTCGCACCCGGCGCGAACGCGGACACCTTGCCGGTCACGCGGTCGTCGAAGCGCGAGCCGACCGCGATCACGAGGTCGGCCTTGTTGAGCGCGAAGTTGGCGTACTTCGAGCCGTGCATGCCGGGCGGCCCGTAGTTCAGCGGGTGCGAATCGGGCAGGCACCCCTTGCCCATCAGCGTCACGACTGCGGGAAGGTGCGCCGAGTCCACCAGTTCGAGCAACTCGGCGCACGCGTCGGCGTTGAGCACACCGCCGCCTGCATAGAGGATCGGCCGCTGCGCCTCGGCAATCGCTCTTGCAGCCTCCCGGAGCTGCCTGGGATGCACCTTGTGCGGCGGCTTCCACCCGGGCAGATCGACCTCGTCTGGGTAGACGAAGTCGAACTCGGCTTCCTGGACGTCCTTCGCGATGTCGACGAGCACCGGGCCCTGGCGGCCCGTGCGCGCGACGTGGAACGCAGACTTCAGCACCCCCGGCAGCTCCTCGACGTCCTGGACGAGCCACGAATGCTTGACGATCGGCATGGTGATGCCGGTGGCGTCGATCTCCTGGAACGCGTCGGTGCCGATCAGGTTCGAGCGAACCTGGCCGGTGATCGCGACGAGCGGCGTGGAATCCATCCACGCGTCGGCGATCGGGGTGACGAGGTTGGTCGCGCCGGGCCCGGAGGTCGCGATCGCGACGCCGACCCTGCCGGACGCGCGCGCGTAGCCCTCAGCCATGTGGCCGGCGCCCTGCTCGTGGCGGGCGAGCACGTGCCGCACGGTCGTTCCGCGCGCGATCGCGTCGTACGTCGGCAGGATCGCGCCGCCCGGGATCCCGAATGCGACCTCGACGCCCTCGTGCTCGAGCGCACGGAGGATCGCGTCGCTGCCGAGCATGCGCGCCATCACGCGACCTCGTCGAAATGCTCGACGTCGGTCCTCGTCTGCGGCAGCAGCTCGATGACGGCGTCCGTGAACGAACGGGTGTCGTGCGGAAGCCGGCGGCGCGCGACCTCGCCCACCGCGCGCTCGAGCGTGCGCGACGCCGAGCGGCGCTTCAGGCCCTCTGCGAGCATCAGCGACGCGGTGAGGAGCATCCCCTCGGGATCGACCACGCCGAAGCCGGCGACGTCGTCGGGCTCGGAGGTGCCGGGCGCGAACACGCCGGGCCCCTTGTCGGGCAGCCACGCGTGTGCGACCGACGAGGGCGAGCCGGCGTAGTGTGCGGCGGCGTCGACCATCGCGGAGACGAGGTGCGACTCGGTGACGATCACGTCGAGCGACCGGGGCTCGTCGCGCAGGCGGACGAGCACGTCGCCCAGTCCGACTTCCTCGACCTCGAGCCCACCCCAGCGAGCCGTTTGCGCGGCCACGGCGGAGCACCAGCCGGGCGAGTCGCCCACGCACACGATGCGCCCGTGCCGCGAGCCGGCACACGAGAACGCGCGCGAGATCGCGATCTCGTTTGCCCAATCGCCGACCGGCCCGACGACGACGATGTCGCCGCCCACACGGAGCTGGACCCGGGCGACACGCCACGCGAGGTGCAGGTCGGCCTTCACGCCGTCGAGCGCCGGCTCGTTCGGCGAGGCGACCAGGATCGCGTCGACGTCCCGGTAGCCCGCCCGCGTCGCGGGCGGCAGAGGATGGCCGGAGCGGGTGACCGCCTCGCCCGCGAACGGGAGATGGCGATCGTCGAGCTCGAGCTGGTGCAGCTTCGACACGCGCTCGAGCGCGCGCGTCGCCGCCGCCATCAGCTCGGGCCCCACCCCGTCTCCGGCGAGACAGGCTACGGTCTTCGTGTTCACGCTCTGACCTCCTGGAAGACGTCGTCGAGGGTTACGGGCACGCCGAGATCGGCGAGCTTCTTGAACCGCTTGAAGGCCGCGTTGACCTGATCGCGGTCGAGCTGGTGGCCCGCCTCGGCACAGGCGCGCGCGAACGCATGCCGGCCCGAGTGCTTGCCGAGCGGCAGGGTCATCGCCGTCCCCAGGTCGCGCGGGTCCATGATCTGGTACGTGCCGGCGTCCTTGAGCATCCCGTCCTGGTGGATGCCGGCCTCGTGCGCGAAGGCGTTCGCGCCGACGATCGGCTTGTTCGGGCCGACGGGGTAACCGGTCAGCTCCGCCACGAGCGCGGACGCCTCGCGGATCACGGCCGGATCGACGCCGGTTTCGGCTGCGAACGCGTCGGCGCGGACGCGGAGGGCCATCACGAGCTCTTCGAGCGAGGCATTCCCGGCGCGTTCGCCGATGCCGTTGACGGTGCACTCGATCTGCGTCGCACCTGCGCCCACACCGGCGAGGGAGTTCGCGACCGCGAGGCCGAGGTCGTTGTGGCAGTGGACGGAGAGGTCGACGCGCGCGAGCTCCGGCACGCGCTCGCGCAGCTCGTGGAACAGCTGTGCGTACTCGGCCGGAGTCGTGTAGCCGACGGTGTCGGGCAGGTTCACGACCGTGGCACCCGCCGCGACGGCCGTGCGGCAGGCCTCGGCGAGGAAGTCGCGGTCGGAACGAGTCGCGTCCTCGGCCGAGAACTCGACCTCGTCGCAACGGCTGACCGCGTAGTCCACGGACCACGCGATGCGCTCGAGCACCTCTTCGGGCCTCAGGCCGAGCTTGCGCTCCATGTGCAAGGCGCTCGTGGCGATGAACACGTGCACGCGGCTGCGCGGAGCGGCGGCGAGCGCGGCCACCGCGGCGTCCACGTCCTCCTTCGTCGTCCGTGCGAGCGACGCGACCGTGACGCGCGAAACGGCCTCGGACGCCGCGGCGACGCCTTCGAAGTCGCCGGGGGAGGACGCGGCGAAGCCGGCCTCGATCACGTCGACCCCCAACTGCTCCAGCGCGGCTGCGATCTCGGCCTTCTCGGCCGGTCGCAGCGCGATGCCCGGCGACTGCTCGCCGTCCCTCAAAGTCGTGTCGAAAATGTTGATCCTGCGCACTCGATGCTCCTCCGTCGGCACCCGCTTCGCGGGCGCACTTCTTCCGTCTGACGTCGGTGTGTGCGGCGTCCAACGGCCGCGTGAGTGCGTCCTCCCCCTAGTGGGGGAGAATCGAGATGATCGTAAGAAGGCCGAGGCCGCGCGTGGACGGCGCCGTGACCGGCGAAGGAATGCGCACGCGGCTGGAACGAGTCATCTCGTCCTCAGTCTGCACAGAGGTCGGTGCGTTGTCAAGCTTTCGATTTTGAAGCGACCGCGTCGAAAGTGGTGAAGCGACCGCGTCAACTGCAAATCAGGTGATTGCGTCAACCCGTGCTTCTCGCCCACGATGGACGCACGATGATCTCCGCCACCACCTTCCTCGTCACCGAACTCGTCGCTGCGGCCGTCCTCGCGATGTGGGTGGTCGTGCGCTTCCCGAAGCTCGGCCCGAAGACGCTCCGCTCCGCGGTGATCGTGCTCGCGGGCGGCTTTGCGCTCATGCAGCTCCTTCCCTTCGGCCTCGACCTGACTGTCCGGCTTCCCCATGGCGCCTACGCCGCGCTCTTCGGCTGCGCGCTTCCATGCTTCTTCGGCGTGTTTCTCGCGGCCGGCTGGACGATGCGGCTGCTCGCCGACGCCTTCGGCGGCTCGAACGGCGGCGGCGGTCATCGCGTGCCGGCGTCGGCCCACGGCTGAGCCGAGAGACCGCTGCACAAGCCCGAACTGGTTCGGCTGTGCCGAATCAGGTTCGCCATCGGAGCCCTTTCGGGCTGCCTCGGGGCTACGCGCGCGCGGTGGAACGGCTGCGCTTGGGCGGCTCCGGGATCATCCAGGAGCGGCCGAACTTGCGCATCTCGCGGATGATCGGCAGGAGCGCACGGCCCTTCCCGGTCAGCTCGTACTCGACGCGCGGCGGCGACTCGGGATAGCTCCGGCGCGCGATCACGCCTTGGCGCTCGAGCATGTCGAGCCGCTCGGAGAGCGTGCGCGGACTGATACCGGGGCACGCGTGCTCGAGCTGCATGAAGCGCCGGGGGCCTTCCGAGAGGTCGTGGACGATCAACGGCGTCCACTTCGTGGCCATGATCTCGGCGGTCGCCGCCACGGCGCAGTTTCCGTGCTGGTGGACGTCGTTCATCGTTCTTTTCATGGCACTGATCTTACTCGGCGCGGCGGGCGGCCGCTATCGAAATGGAAGTCGAGGTTTCTGCGCCGGTGCCGGCCAGCCATCGATCGACAGCGGCGGCGCACTGCCGTCCCTCGTTGATCGCCCACACGATCAGCGACTGGCCGCGACGCGCATCCCCGGCGGCGAAGACGCCGTCGACCGACGTCGCGTAACGCGCAGCGTCGATGTTCCCGCGCGGGTCGCGCTCGACGCCGAGCCCGTCGAGCACGTCCGTCTCGGGGCCGAGAAACCCCATCGCGAGCAGCACGAGCTCGGCGGGCCGGGTCTCTTCGGTCCCGGGCACGAGCTCGAACGGCGGCGCGCCGGTGTTCTCCTGCCAGTGGATCTGCTCGACGCGACCGTCCGTGCCGGTCAACGCCGTCGTCGAGATCGCGAAGTCCCGCCGGCCGCCTTCCTTGAGCGCGTAGGACGTGCGCAGCTTCATCGGCCACAGCGGCCACGGGGTCAGGTCGTCGGGGCGCGAGACGGGCGGCTCGCCGAGCAGCTCGATCTGCGTCACCGACGCCGCGTCTTCCCGGTGCGCCTGGCCGACGCAGTCGGCGCCCGTGTCGCCGCCGCCGATCACGACGACGTGCTTCCCGGCGGCGCTGATCCCGCTCGTCCCGCGCGTGCGCTCGTAGAGGTACTCCATCGCGAAGTGCACGCCGTCCAGCTCGCGTCCCGCCACGGGTAGATCGCGCGGCACGCGCGAGCCCGTCGCCAGCACGAGCGCATCGTGGCGCTCGCGCAGCTCCGCGACGTCGACGTCGACGCCGACGTCGGCGCCGTAGACGAACTGCACTCCCTCGTCCGCGAGCTGCTGCACGCGCCGCTCGACGAGCCGCTTCTCGATCTTGAACTCCGGCACGCCGAAGCGGACGAGCCCGCCGGCGGCCTCGTCGCGCTCGTAGACGGTCACGTCGTGGCCCGCGCGCGCAAGCTGCTGCGCGCAGGCGAGCCCCGCGGGGCCCGAGCCGATCACGGCGACGGTGCGCCCGCTCCGCGTCGCGGCCGGCTGCGGAACGACCCAGCCTTCGTCCCACGCGCGGTTGACGATCGCGACCTCGATCTGCTTGATCGTCACGGCGTTGCCTTCGTTGATCTCGAGCACGCACGCCGCTTCGCAGGGCGCGGGACAGAGCCGGCCGGTGAACTCCGGGAAATTGTTCGTGCGGTGCAGCTGATCGATCGCCTCGCGCCAGCGGTCGCGGTACACGAGGTCGTTCCACTCTGGGATCAGGTTGCCGAGCGGACAGCCGCTGTGGCAGAACGGCACCCCGCACTCCATGCAGCGCGCACCCTGCTCGCGCAGCTCGGCCAGCGGCAGCGTTCCGACGAACTCGCGCATGTCGCCGATCCGCACGCGGGGGTCGCGCTCGGGCGCGTCCTTGCGCGGCACCTTGATGAACGCGCCGATCCGCCCCATCACGCCGCCTCCGATTCCTTCGTGACGAAGCCCACGCCTCCGGCGGAGACCGGGTGATCCTCGTACCGGATCTCGTCGCCGAGCTCGGAGAGCGCTCGCTTGTAGTCGTGCGGCATCACCTTCACGAACCGGCTCGGGCTCCACTCGGCGAGCACGCGCGCGGCGACCGGTGAGCCGGTCCGCTCGGCGTGCTCGGCGACGAGCACGCGCACGAGCTCCTCGTCGTCCTCCGCGAGCGCTTCGAGCGCGACCAGCTGCATGTTGCAGCGCCCCGCGAAGCGGCCGTCCTGATCGAGGACGTAGGCGATCCCGCCGCTCATGCCGGCGGCGAAGTTGCGGCCTGTCGGCCCGAGCACGACGACGCGCCCGCCGGTCATGTACTCGCAGCCGTGGTCGCCGACGCCTTCGACGACGGCGTACGCGCCCGAGTTCCGGACGGCGAAGCGCTCGCCGGCCGTGCCGCGGAAGAACGCGCGGCCGGAGGTCGCGCCGTAGAGCACGGTGTTGCCGACGATCACGTTCTCCTCGGCTCGGAACTGCGCTTCCTCGGGCGGCCGCACGGCGAGCGTGCCGCCGGAGAGCCCCTTGCCGACATAGTCGTTCGCGTCGCCGTAGAGCGTCAGGTCGATCCCGGGCGCGAGCCACGCGCCGAACGACTGGCCGGCCGAGCCGTGCAGCTCGAAGCGCGCCGGCCCGAGCTCGCCCTTCGACACGTGATGGGAGAGGATCCCGCCGACGGTGCGGTTGACGTTCCGCACCGTGAAGCTGCCGCCGCCCGCCTCGAGCAGCTCCCAGTCGAGCGCGCCGGGCAGCGGCGAGACCTGGCCGTGGATGCGCCGGAGCGGCGTCCCCGCGGGCACGTCCGGCATCCGCAGCAGGTTCGAGAGGTCGATCCCGCGCAGCTGCCAGTGCTCGAGCGCGTCGTCGGCCTCGAGCAGGTCGACGCGGCCGACGAGATCTTCGAACTTCGCGATCCCGAGCGACGCCATGATCCGGCGCGCCTCCTCGGCGACGAAGAAGAAGAACTCGATCACGTGCTCCGGCTGACCGCGGAAGCGCTTGCGCAGCTCGGGATCCTGCGTCGCGATCCCGACCGGGCATGTGTTCAGGTGGCAGGCCCGCATCATCACGCAGCCGGTCGCGATCAGCGGTGCGGTCGCGAAGCCCATCTCGTCCGCGCCGAGCAGTGCTGCGATCACGACGTCGCGGCCGGTCTTCAGCTGGCCGTCGGTCTGCACCCAGATGCGCGAGCGCAGGTCGTTCAGGACGAGCGTCTGCTGTGTCTCGGCGAGCCCGATCTCCCACGGCACGCCGGCGTGCAGGATCGACGAGATCGGCGATGCCCCGGTGCCGCCGTCGTGGCCGGAGATGAGCACGTGGTCGGCGTTCGCCTTCGCGACACCTGCGGCGACCGTGCCGACGCCGACCTCGGCGACGAGCTTCACCGAGACGCGCGCCTCGGGGTTCGCGCAGCGCAGGTCGTAGATCAGCTGCTTCAGATCCTCGATCGAGTAGATATCGTGGTGCGGCGGCGGCGAGATCAGCCCGACGCCGGGCGTCGTGAAGCGGACGCCGGCGATGTAGCGATCGACCTTGTGGCCCGGCAGCTGGCCGCCCTCGCCGGGCTTGGCGCCCTGGGCCATCTTGATCTGCAGCTCGTCGGCATTCGTGAGGTAGTCGATGTTCACGCCGAAGCGGCCTGAAGCGACCTGCTTGATCTTCGAGCGGCGCTCATCGCCGAAGCGCACGGGGTCCTCCCCGCCTTCGCCCGTGTTCGAGCGGCCGCCGATGCGGTTCATCGCGATCGCGAGCGTCTCGTGCGCCTCGCGCGAGAGCGAGCCGAGCGACATCGCGCCCGTCGAGAAGCGCTTGACGATCTCTGCGGCAGGCTCGACCTCCTCGAGCGGAATCCCGCCGTCGGCACGCGCACGGAAGCGGAGAAGCCCGCGCAGCGTCGAGCGCCGTGCCGCGTCGGCGTTGACGGCCGCCGCGTACTGCTCGTACGTCTGCTCGCCGCCGCCGCGCACCGCGTGCTGCAGCAACGAGATCGTCTCGGGGTTCCACTGATGGTGCTCGCCGTCGCGCCGCCACGCGTAGAGCCCGACGACCGGCAGCAGCTCGCCGGCGGCGCCCGGATACGCACGCGCGTGCCGCTGCAGCGCTCCGTCGGCGAGCTCGGGCAGGCCGATCCCGCCGATCCGGGACGGCGTGCCCGTGAAGTGCTTGTCGACGAGCTCGTTCGAGAGCCCGACGGCCTCGAAGATCTGCGCGCCGCAGTACGACGAGATCGTCGAGATGCCCATCTTGGAGATCGCCTTCAGGAGCCCCTTGCCGACGGCCTTCACGGCGCGCACCTGCGCCTCCTCGTCCTCGAGCTCGAGGCGCCCCTCCGCGACGAGCTGCGAGATCGTCGCGAGCATCAGGTACGGGTTGACCGCGGCCGCGCCGTAGCCGATCAGCACCGCGACGCTCTGCACGCTGCGCGGCTCGCCGGACTCGACGACGAGCCCTGCCTGCAGCCGTGTCCCCGCGCGGACCAGGTGGTGGTGGACCGACGAGACGGCGAGCAGCGAGGGGACCGCGACGCGGGCCGGGCCGACGGTGCGGTCCGAGAGGATGAGGATGTTGGCGCCGCCGGCAAGCGCGCCGTCCGCCTCTGCGCAAATGCGCTCGACCGCGTGTTCGAGCCCGTCGACGCCGTCCTCGACGGGCCACGTGATGTCGAGCGTGTGCGCCTTGAAGACGTCCGAGTCGACCTGGCGCAGGCTCTCGAGCTCGTGGTCGCGGAGGATCGGGTTGTCGATGATCAGCTGCCGTGCGTGCTCGGGCGTCTCGGCGAGCAGGTTGCGCTCCGAGCCGACGAGCGACTGCACGCTCATCACGACCGCCTCGCGGATCGAGTCGATCGGCGGGTTCGTCACTTGCGCGAAGAGCTGCTTGAAGTACGAGTAGAGGAGCGGCCGCCGGTTCGAGAGCACAGCGAGCGGCGTGTCGTTCCCCATCGACCCGACCGCCTCCTCCGCGTTCGCAGCAAGCGGCGCGAGCATCACCTTCATGTCCTCCTGCGTGTAGCCGAACGCGAGCTGCAGGCGGCGTACCGGCTCGCCCTCGGACCGTTGAGGTTCGCGCTGAGGCAGGTCGGCGAGGCGGACGTGCTCGCGTTCGAACCACTCGGCGTACGGACGGCGCGTCGCGACTTCGCGCTTGATCTCCTCGTCGGGCACGATCCGCCCGCGGTCGAGATCGACGAGGAAGAGCTTGCCGGGCTGCAGGCGCCCCTTTCGAACGACATCCTCCGCAGGGACGTCGAGCACGCCGGTCTCGGATGCGAGCACGACCCAGCCGTCGCGCGTCTCGAGCCAGCGCCCCGGGCGCAGGCCGTTGCGGTCGAGCGTAGCGCCGATCACGCGGCCGTCGGTGAATGCGATCGCCGCGGGACCGTCCCACGCCTCGGTCAGACACTCGTGGAACGCGTAGAAGCCACGCAGGTCGTCCGACACGTCGGCCCGGCCGGTGTACGCCTCGGGGATCATCATCATCAGCGCGTGCGGCAGCGAGCGGCCTGCGAGCACGAGCAGCTCGAGCACGTTGTCGAGCGTCGCCGTGTCCGAGCCGCCGGGCCGCACGACCGGCAGCACCTTCTCCAGGTCGTCGCCGAAGAGCTCCGAGGCGAGCTGCGACTCGCGCGCACGCATCCAGTTGACATTGCCGCGCAACGTGTTGATCTCGCCGTTGTGCGCGATCATCCGGTACGGATGCGCGAGCTCCCAGCTCGGGAACGTGTTGGTGGAGAAGCGCGAATGCACGAGCGCGAGCGCGCTGGCGAAGAGCTCGTGGCCGAGGTCGGGGTAGTAGCGCCCGAGCTGCGGCGCCGTCAGCATCCCTTTGTAGACGAGCGTGCGCGCCGAGAAGCTCGGGACGACGAGCTCGGGGCCGGCGGCCAGCTCGGCGACGCGGCGGATCACGTAGAGCTTGCGCTCGAAGGCGTCACCGGCGAGCCCCGGTGACGCGGCGACAAAGAGCTGGCGCACCACGGGCGCGAAGAGGCGCGCATGCGAGCCGACGTGACGGCCGTCGACCGGCACGTCGCGCCAGCCGAGCACGGTCTGGCCCTCCGCCTCGACCGTGTCCTCCAGCAGCTGCTCGAGCTCCAGGCGCCGCGAGGCCTTCTGCGGCAGGAAGCAGACGGCGACGCCGTAGGCGCCGCGCGGGGGGAGCCTCAGCTCGGCTGCCGCCCGCAGGAACGCGTCCGGCATCTGCACGAGGATGCCTGCGCCGTCACCCGTGTCCGCGTCGGCCCCCGCGGCGCCCCGGTGCTCGAGATTCTCGAGGGCGGTGAGCGCGCGTGCGACCGCCTCGTGCGTCGGCACGCCGTCGAGGCGAGCGACGAAGGCGACGCCGCAGGCGTCGTGCTCGTACGCAGGGTCGTACAGGCCTTGCGCCTTCATGCTCACCGGCCCCCTCCTGGTATTTGGCTAGTCCGGCGAGAGGGAGAAGCGAGGCCGGCTAGCGCAGATGCGGGCGCGCGAACGAAATCTTCGCGAGGAGAATCTTCGTGGCGTCGTTCTTCGTCGCGATGAGCGCGCGCGGCAGCATCACTTCAAAGAGTAAAGGCACGGCCGGACGGACGCAACTGGCCTGCAGTTCAGGGCTTTCGGCGGGACTGGAGCGCGTCCTCGACCTGCGCGACGTCCACACCGCGCGCGGCCAGCAGCACGTACAGGTGGTAGACGAGATCGGCCGCCTCCTCGACCAGACGCTCGTCGCTCTCGTCCAGCGCGGCCACCGTCACCTCCACCGCCTCCTCGCCCAGCTTGCGGGCGCAGGCGCCGACCCCGGCGTCGAGCAGCTCGGTGGTGTACGAGCCGGCGGGCCGCTCCGCGGCGCGCTGTGCGATCGTGCGCCAGAGCGCCGGCGCGAAGCACGACGCCGCGCCCGTGTGGCACGTCGGCCCGGCCGGGACCGCCCGGACGAGCAGCGCATCGCCGTCGCAGTCGTCGCGGAGCTCCTCGACGGCGAGCGTGTTCCCCGACGTCTCGCCCTTGCGCCACAGCCGCTCGCGCGAGCGGCTCCAGAACCACACCTCGCCGCTCTCGCGCGTGCGGCGCTCCGCCTCCTCGTTCATCCAGCCGAGCATCAGCACGCGATCCGTGCGTGCGTCCTGGACGATCGCCGCTCTCAGCACGTGCGGACGGGCACTCCGAGCCCGCGCACCTCGTCCCGCAGCGTCGCGAGCCGCTCCGGATCCTCGTGCAGGATCGACGCGAGGAGAGCCGCCTGCGCGATCCCGAGCGCCGCCGCGACGTGGCTCGCATTGCCCGCCCCGCCCGACGCGATCACCGGTACGCCGACCGCACTCGCAACGGCGGACGTGAGCTCGAGGTCGTAGCCCTCGCGCGTCCCGTCGGCATCGATCGAGGTGAGCAGGATCTCGCCGGCGCCCCGCTCCTCCGCCTCGCCCGCCCACGCCACGGCGTCGCGCCCCGCGGAGACCGTCCCGGCGTGCGAGCGCACGCGGCCGCCCTCGGCGTCGATCGCGACGACGACGGCCTGTGAGCCGAGTCGGTCGGCGAGCTCGGTGATCAGCTCGGGCCTCGCGAGCGCCGCCGAGTTGACGCCGACCTTGTCGGCTCCGGCCTGCAGCAGCCGTTCGGCGTCGTCGGCCGAGCGCACGCCGCCCCCGACCGTGAAGGGGATGGCGAGCCGCTCCGCAACGCGCCTGACGAGCTCGACGAGGGTCGGGCGATCGCCGACCGTCGCCTGGATGTCGAGAAACACGAGCTCGTCGGCACCCGCGTCGGAGTAGGCGGCTCCGAGCTCGACCGGGTCGCCGACGTCGCGCAGCTCACGGAAGCGGATGCCCTTCACCACGCGGCCGGCCGCGACGTCCAGGCACGGGATCAGACGCGGGAGGGGAACAACGCCTCCTCGAGGTAGCGGGCGCCGAGCGCGCCGCTCTTCTCCGGGTGGAACTGGCAGCCGACGAAGGAGCCGAACCGGGCCTCCGCGACGACGCCCTCGGACCACGACGTTGCATACTCGGTCTCGGCCGCGTACGCGTGCGCGAAGTAGAACGCTCCGCGGTCGCCGACCTCGGCCCAGCCCATGCGCGGCACCCGTCCCGTGCGCAGCCGGAGCACGCGGCCCGGAACGAGGCCGAGCCCGTCGACGCCGCCGTCCTCCTCGGTCCAGTCGAGCGCAAGCTGGAGGCCGAGGCAGATGCCGAGGATCGGGCGAGCCGCGGCGAACCGCTCGCGGAGCGCCCGGTCGTGCCCGCGTTCCCGCAGGCCCGCCAGCGCGGCCCGGGCGGAGCCGACGCCGGGGAGCACGGCGAGATCGGCGCCGCGAACGTCCTCGGTGATCTCGGCACCGAGCCGACGGAACGCGATCTCGACCGAGCGCACGTTGCCGGCGCCATAGCCGCAGATCGCGACGTTCACAGGATTCCCTTGGTGGACGGGACACCGGCGCCGGACGGCGCGGCCGCGACGGCAAGCGCGCGGCCGACTGCCTTGAACGCGGCCTCGGCGACGTGTTGGGGGTCGCGGCCCGTCGCCTCGACGTGGATGCACATCCGCGCCGCCTGCGCGAGGCTCGCCAGCATGTGCCCCGCCATGCCCGGGTCGAGCCCGAGCTGCAGCTCGGCGAACGGACGGCCGCCGAGATCGACCGCGGCCCGTGCAAGGGCGTCGTCCATCGGCACCTCTGCGCTGCCGTAGCGCGCAATGCCCGCGCGGTCGCCGAGCGCCGCGTCCAGCGCCGCGCCGAGCGCGAGCGCCGCGTCCTCGGCCGTGTGGTGGTCGCCGGTCTCGACGTCGCCGGCTCCCTCCAGCACGAGATCGAACCCGGCGTGGAACGCGAGCTGCTCCAGGAAGTGGTCGTAGAGACCGGCTCCCGTCGCGACGCGGACCCGCCGCTCCCCGTCGAGCGCGAGGCGCGTGGCGAAACGCGTCTCGGCCGTCGCACGGACGGTGCGGACCTGCCTGCCGCCGGTCACCGCAGCGCCGCCGAGCGCCTCGAGCAGCCGGTCGTCGTCCGCGCGATCCAGCACGGAGACGCGGAACGCGCCGGGGGACGCGCGCACGACGATCCCCTTGCGCAGCAGGGAGTCGGCGATCGCCTCGCCGTCATCGGTCGGGATGTAGAGGAAGTTCGCGTGCGACTCGAGCGGCGCGTAGCCGAGGGCGCGCAGGCCCTCGGCGAGGCGCTCGCGCTCCTCGAGCACCGGCTTCGGGTCGGGCCGCGACGCGAGCGCCGCGATCGCGAGCTCCGCGGCGATCTCCGAGACGGGCGCGGGCGCCTGGCGCGCGTTCAGCTCCGCGGCCGTCTCGACCGACGCAAGCGCGTACCCGATGCGGGCGCCGGCAAGCCCGAACAGCTTCGAGAAGGTGCGGAGCACGATCACGTCGTCGTCGAGCAGGTCGAGCGCGGTCACGCCGCTGTACTCGTAGTACGCCTCGTCGACGACGAGCGGCCGCGCATCGGGCAGCGGGTCGAGCGTGCCGGTCGGATTGTGCGGCCGGCACGCGAACGTGAGCACCGGCGCGTCGTCGCCGGGCTCGGCGCCGGCGAGCTCGGCGGCGATGCGGAAGAGCGGATACGTCGGCGGCTCGGGAACCGCAACGGTGTCGCCCGGGCCCGCGTAGGCGCGCGCGGCGAGCAGGATCAGGTCGTCGGCGCCGGCGCCGAGCACGACGTTGGCCGGATCGAGCCCCGCGTAGTCGGCGATCGCCCGGGCGAGCCGTGGATAGCCGCCGGCCGGATAGTGGTTGACGCGGGCAAGCACACCGGCGACCGTCGCGGGACGCGTCGACGGCAGTGGCAGCGGTGGCGTGTTCTGGTCGAAGCGCAGGACCTGCGAGGGGTCGATGCCCGCGAGGCGTGCGACCACGTCGTTCGGCGGCGACCAGACATACGGACGGAAGCCGGCGGCAAGCGCCCTCATGCCGCCATCCGCTCGACCGGGACGATGAGGATCGACGATCCGCCCGCCGCCTCGAGCTCGGGCAGCAGCCGCCAGACGTCGGCGGCCGGTACGAGCGCGTGCACGGCGACCATCCCATCGGCCGCGAGCGGGAGGACGCTGGGGACGCGCGGCCGCAGGATCTGCGAGATCGCGGCGAGAGCGCTTTCCGGCGCGTTGAGCATCAGATAACGATGCTGCCGCGCCTCGACCACCGCGCGCAACATTCCCGCGAGCGGGGCCGCGCTCTCCTCGTCGCGTGCGACCAGCACGGCCTCCGACTCGAGCAGTACCGCGACCGACCGGAGCCCGTTCGTACGCAGCGTGTTTCCCGACGAGACCAGATCGACGATCGCGTCGGCGAGGCCCAAGCGGGGCGTGATCTCCACGGAGCCGCTGACGTCGACGAGCGTCACGTCGACGGGCAGCAGCTGCGCCGTCAGGTGCGGGTAGACCGTCGCGACCGAGACGCCGGCGAGGTCGGCGAGCCCGCGCACGGGCGACTCCTCCGGGACCGCGGCCTCGAGCCGGCAGGAGCCGAAGCCGAGCGGCAGCACCTCGCGCACGTCGGCGTTCCGTTCGCGCACGAGGTCGATGCCGGTGATCCCGCAATCGACGACGCCGTCCTGCACATACTCGGGCACGTCGGAGGCACGCACGAGCAGCACCTCGACCGGCGCGTTCCGGCACGGGAACGCGAGCGCACGGTCGCCGGGTTGCTCCGGGCCGAGGCCCGCATCTTCGAGCAGGTGGAACGAGGGCTCGCGCAGCCGGCCCTTGACGGGGACTGCGACTCTCAGGAGGTCGCGCGGTCGAGCACCGCGCGGTACCCGCCCTCGCCGTGACGCAGCCAGTGCGCCACCCGTGTCACGGTCGTCGTCGACGCGCCCGTCCGCTCCGCGATCTCCACGTACGGCAGCCCCTGCTCCACCAGCCGCGCCACCTCCCAGCGGTGCGCCATCGCCTCGAGCTCCGAGAGCGTGCAGAGGTCCCGGAAGAAGCTCTCCGTCTCCCGCGGTGTCTCCAGCGACCGGATCGCCTCGAAGAGCTCTTGCATTCCTTTCGTCCGCCATGGATGTCGCGTCCTCTCTCGCATGTGCTCATGTTAGCACGCTAACATGGGAACATGTGGTTCCAGCAGCCGATCGAGGTGATTCCGGCCGTCGACGTGCTCGGAACGGGCGCCGTCCGCCTGGAGCGCGGCGCCTACGACGCCGTCGTCGAGCGCGCCGGGGAGCCGGTCGAGCTGGCCCGCCGCTGGATCGCCGCCGGGGCCCGACGGATCCATCTCGTCGACCTCGACGGCGCTCGTAGCGGCCGCCTTCGGCCCGAGCTCGTCCACGCCGTCGCGAGCCTCGGCGCGCCCGTTCAGGCGTCGGGTGGCATCCGGACAGTCGCGGACGCCCGTGCGCTCCTCGACGCCGGAGCAGACCGCGTCGTCGTCGGCACCGCCGCGTGGCCCGATCCGACGCCGTGGTTCGAGCTCGGCGAGGCGCTCGTGCTCGCCGTCGACGTGCGCGACGGCGAGCTACGTGCAGCGGGCTGGACGGTCGGCACCGGCCTCCGGTACGAGGAGGCGCTCGCGCGCGCCGGCGCACGGCGCCTGCTCGTGACGGCGATCGACCGGGACGGGACGCTCGGCGGGCCGGATCTGGAGCTCGTCCGCCGCGCCGTCGAGGCGGGCGGCGCGGTGCTCGCAGCGGGCGGGATCCGGGATACGGCGGACGTCGCAGCGCTCGCCGAGGTGGGCGC